>JBPEWS010000124.1:0-4239 GCA_052032465.1 Pseudomonadales bacterium | reverse complement strand
CTTGTTGAGCCTAGGCTATAAACAAAAGCAAGCGGAGCAGTCAGTAAAAGCCGCTCAGCAGGCAGGCTATGTTAATAGTGAGGATTTAATCCGAGGCGCTCTGAAGTCGTTATCAAGCTAGCCTGAACGGCGCTCCTCTTAGTGCTCGCACCTTTTGGTACAAGCGTTAGCTTAGCTTGAAATCGTATTCCAGCGTCAATGGCGCGTGGTCTGAAAAACGAGATTCACGATACACTTCTTCGCTAATAACGAGCTCTTTGAGCGCTTCGTTAACCATATGATAATCGATCCTCCAGCCCGCATTATTGTCCCAAGCGCGACCGCGGAATGACCACCATGTGTATTGCAAATCGTCTTGGTTCACCAAACGGAAGCCATCATACCAATTTTGCTGCTCTAACAACTTGCTGACCCATTCTCGCTCATGCGGCAAAAAGCCTGAGCTTTTTAAGTTGCCCTTCCAGTTTTTAATGTCTTTTTCCGTATGGGCAATATTCCAGTCGCCGCAGATGATGGTGGGCTTATCCGAGCTAGCCCATGCTTTAAGCTGTGGCTCGAACTTCTCCATAAAACGCTCTTTTTTAGCCTGATTCGCTTCTGAGCTGCTGCCTGAAGGCAGATACAGCGAAGCGATATTGGCCGACTCGTACTCAGCCATAAGCCATCGACCTTCTGTATCAGACTCCTCAAAACCCAGTGCATCAATGACATTGACCGGCTTTACCCTGCTGTAAATGGCCACGCCGCTGTAGCCTTTTTTTTGTGCATCACTAAACCAGCAATGATAGCCGCTTTGGTCAAGCACGGTTTCATCGAGCTGGCTTTCATGGGCTTTTGTTTCTTGAATGCACAATACATCAATATTTTGTTCATGAAACCAGTCCCAGAAACCTTTGCGGGTGGCGGCGCGAATGCCATTGGCATTAAAACTCATTACTCTCATGGATAACCTGTGGTTTTGTTTTACCTTGATTAAATCGGTGAGTATCATACGCGATACCACTCAGAGTTTACAGGATTCGCTATGCAACCGTATCAACAGCAGTTTATTGAATTGGCCTTAAATGAAAACGTTCTTCAGTTTGGAGAGTTTACGTTGAAATCGGGTCGTCAAAGTCCGTACTTTTTTAATGCGGGTTTGTTCAATACTGGTTCAGCTTTGAAAAAGTTAGCCGACTGTTATGCCAAAGCGATATTAGAAAATAACTTAAAATACGATGTGTTATTCGGTCCTGCCTATAAGGGGATTCCGCTTGTGGCGGCGATTGCGATCTCGCTGTCTGAAATGACCGGCGAGGACGTGCCGTTTGCGTTTAATCGTAAGGAAGCTAAGGCGCATGGTGAGGGTGGAATGATTGTTGGTACGCCCATTAAAGGTAAGCGCTTACTTATCGTTGATGATGTGATTACAGCCGGTACAGCAATTAATGAGGTGATTGATATCGCAGCGCAAGCTGGAGCGCAGGTCAGCTGCGCTATGTTGGCTTTAGATCGCGAAGAGTTGGTTGCCGATGGCCTTTCAGCCACGCAGCGTGCGGCGCAGCAGCATGGTATTACCGTGGCCTGTATTGCGAATGTCACTAACTTGCTTGACTGGGTGAAATCACAAAGTGAGTTGGCTCAATGGATTGAAAAAATCGAAGACTATCGATCACAATATGGAATAAAAAGCTGAGCTTTTTAATAACAAATTCGAATAAAAATATTTCCGTTAGGTCTTGAGAAGCGCAGGTGATTTCGTTTAAATGTAGCCTCATTTGTTAATAATTTGGTGACGCTATGGAAATCCCTAAGGAGCGAATTACCCACCTCAAGCAGCTTGAGGCGGAAAGTATTCATATCATTCGTGAAGTGGCAGTAGCCTTCCAAAACCCAGTGATGTTGTACTCGGTGGGTAAGGATTCGGCTGTTATGTTGCACTTGGCTCGTAAAGCTTTTGCGCCAGGTAACCCGCCATTCCCTTTGATGCACGTTGATACGACGTGGAAATTCAAAGAAATGATCAAATTCCGTGATGAAATGGCGAAAGAAGCGGGCATGGACTTGATCGTTCACATCAACCAAGAAGGTGTGGCACAGGGTATTGGCCCCTTTACTCACGGTTCTGAAAAGCACACGACGGTGATGAAAACTGAAGCGTTGAAGCAAGCACTAGATAAGTACGGCTTTGATGCAGCGTTTGGTGGTGCTCGTCGTGACGAAGAAAAATCACGTGCGAAAGAGCGCGTTTTCTCTTTCCGTGATAAATATCACCGTTGGGATCCTAAGAACCAGCGTCCTGAGCTGTGGAATATCTATAACTCAAATGTAAACAAGGGTGAGTCGATCCGTGTTTTCCCAATTTCAAACTGGACTGAGTTGGATATCTGGCAGTATATCTATCTAGAGAGCATTCCTATTGTTCCATTGTATTACTCTGACGTGCGCCCTGTTGTTGAGCGTGACGGCGTGTTGATCATGGTTGATGATGATCGTATGCCGATGGAAGAAGGCGAGAAGCCAGAGATGAAATCTGTGCGTTTCCGTACATTGGGTTGTTACCCTCTAACGGGTGCGGTTGAGTCGGAAGCGGCGACCTTGCCAGAGATTATCCAAGAAATGTTGTTGACGACGACTTCTGAGCGTCAAGGTCGAGTGATTGACCAAGACCAAGCGGCGTCAATGGAGAAGAAAAAACGCGAAGGGTATTTCTAAGCGAGTTTTACAACGTGATGGCCTTTTCGTTATTTGGCCAGAACAAACGCACAGTATTTGTGCGAGTAAAACATCAGAAAAATACTTCATTTGATTTGGAACACATACAGAGAGAATTATTATGTCACATCAATCGGATCTCATTGCTGAAGATATCCTCGCGTATCTAAAACAGCACGAAGAAAAAGACTTGTTGCGCTTCATTACTTGCGGAAGCGTGGACGACGGTAAGTCAACCTTGATTGGTTGCTTGCTTTATGAATCAAAAATGATTTTTGAAGATCAGCTTGCAGCGATCGAGCGCGATAGTAAAACCTTTGGTACGACGGGCGGTAAAATCGATTACGCTTTGTTGATGGATGGCCTTCAGTCTGAGCGTGAGCAGGGCATTACTATTGACGTTGCGTACCGTTATTTCTCAACCGATAAGCGTAAGTTTATTATCGCAGATACTCCGGGCCACGAGCAGTACACGCGCAACATGGCAACAGGTGCATCTACAGCGCAATTGGCGATTTTGTTGATCGACGCGCGTCATGGTTTGATGGTGCAAACACGTCGTCACAGCTTTATTTGTGACTTGCTGGGCATTAAGCACTTCGTTGTTGCGATCAACAAGATGGACTTGGTTGATTACAGCGAAGAGAAATATGAAGAAATCAAAGCGCAATACCTTGAGTTCGCTAAGGGCTTAAGCATTGATCCAGCGAATATCTACTTTACGCCAATTTCAGCGCTAAATGGTGATAACGTAGTTAAGCGTAGCGATGAGATGCCTTGGTATGAAGGTGACACGCTAATGCATACGCTTGAGCACGTAAAAATCGGCCAAGACAAGAACTTTGTCGATATGCGTCTTCCAGTGCAATACGTTAACCGTCCAAACCTTGATTTCCGTGGTTTCTGCGGCACCTTGGCGGCAGGTGTGGTTAAACCGGGTGACGCGATTAAAGCGCTACCTTCAGGTAAGACATCGAAAGTTGAGCGTGTTGTCACCTATGATGGTGATTTAGATATCGCCTATCCAGGTGAAGCGATCACACTAACGCTTGAAGACGAGATCGATATTTCTCGCGGCGATATGATCGTAAAAGCGGACGACGAAACAGCGCAGCTAAGCAACCAATTCAATGCGCATATCGTTTGGATGAGCGAAGAGCCATTGCGTGTTGGCCAGCAGTACGACTTTAAAGTTGGCACGGCTTACTCAAGCGGCTATATCTCAAAAATTCACTACCGTATTGATGTGAATACACTTGAGCATGAAGAAGCGGAAAAGATTATTCTTAACCGTATCGCGCTTTGTAAGATTGAGCTGACTCAACCAGTAGCATTTGATGACTACAAGCGTGTTCGTGAGACAGGCTCGTTTATCGTTATCGACCGTTTAAGCAATGCAACACTTGCTGCGGGCATGATCACGATGCAAGACGTTGAAGGTGATGATGGCGAGTTGAACGTTGATCGTATCGTTCGTATGGGCCAGAAGAACCAAACATCATGGTTGATCAGCCTTGAGGGTTCTGTTGCTGACAAGCAAGCAGC
>JBPEWS010000123.1:0-7874 GCA_052032465.1 Pseudomonadales bacterium | reverse complement strand
TATATGGTGACGGCCTGCGGTATCTTTTTTTGCTATGGGCTCTTATTTGGCAATTTAAACAGCCTAACCATGGAGCATATGAACATGTCTGCCGGCACGGCCTCGGCTGTTATTGGTTGTCTATCAACGGCAATCGGCTTGGTTATTGGCACGGTGATTGGCCAGCTTTATGACGACAGCCTTCGCCCACTGATGTTGGGCTTTATCTTTGTTGGGGTGTCTACATTGATCTTGCATCGCCTATTGATGCCAAAAAGCCACCAGAGCTGATAGCCAAAGTCAGCCGCTATTGAATACAGTTGATGGGTTTGGGTAAGCCAGCAGCACGGGCGATACGAATCATTGGGCTGCCTGCGCCAGGAAACAGCTTTTTCAGGCTGAGCACATTTAATGGCGGGTTTTGTGGGTCTTTTTCAAGCAGATAAGCGAGAAATAGCTTCATGCTCGGTGATAGTTGGTACTGCTCATAAAAAGCACGGGCATGCCAAACGATAGGCCACTGCGCGTCGCTAAGGCTTTGGCCATGCAGGTTTTCGGCCATTTCAGGGCTCCACAGCGAGAACTGCGTTAGGTAGCCTTCGTTATCCAGCGGTATTTCACTCATGATTCGTTTCGCCTGTTATGCTCATAAACATAATACGGTGTCATGAGCCGCTGTTTTGGTAATGACATCATCCATACTAATCGAAGGCCAAACGCTAGAAACGCCCTGAGCCTGCTGATCCGATTCAAGCAGATACACTTGGCTATGCTGACTCAATAAAGCGGCCGTTGAGCTGCCTGTCTGCGCCATACGCACAGCATCTTGTAACAAGATAATCGGCGTGTCCGTACGCGAGATCAGCTGGAGCTGTTTGCTGAGCGAATGGCTGCTCAGGTAGCGGTCTATGATGACGCAGTGGCTCATGCAAACCTCCATACCCAAGAAGCTCGATCAATGATCGTCTGTAATTGCTCGGCTGTGGCCTGTTGTAGATCGATGCACAGTTGCGACTGGTCTAGCCCCAGCTGGTTCAGGCTGGCTTCGTCTGTCCACAGGTCTGTTGCCGATAAGCCCATCATGCTGAGTAATTGAAACTGCTCTTGCAAAGGTTTTTGGCCGATTAAGCGCGCATTTTGATGGCCATGTAATAGCCATAAAGCGTCACCACGAAAAATGAGCACTGGCGCTTGGTCAAAACTGGCAAAGGCCATAATCGCATCCAGTAGTTCACGGGCTTTGAGACTTACAAGCTCAGCACTTTCGATCAAAAAAACAGCGCGACTCACTGACCAGCTCCTAAGCTGATCACACGGTCGCTGGCAGTGGTCGCCTCAACCAGACTACCGAGCCCAACCAGCTCAAAGCCATCAGCAAGATTAGCGGCCATTAATTCGTAACGCTGGCTTTCATCGGCATCGGCAACGCCGCGTCTGAGCGCTGCACTGATGCAAACTTTCAGTGACAACTGTTGTTTTTTTGCAAAGTCTTGCCAGGCCTTTTGGATGTTAATTTCATCACTGCTGACAAACCGAAGTGCATTACCTAACTCCACGCCTTGGTGGTAAAAAAACACCTGTTCTAGAGTGTAACCTTGTTTGATGATAGACTTCGCCATCTGCAAGGCAGTATAGGGTGTTTGGCTATCTGGACCAGCCAAAACCAAGAGGGTGTAGCGAAGTGCATTTGAGGATGTCATGCCGGCTGCTGAGCCCATTTTTTGCGTCAATTTCAGATCAGTCAGTATATCAGTTTATAACCATGAAACAAAAATCACATTTTCTGAACATGTCATCCATTAGCTTGACAAGTAATGATCCTTCAGATCATTATGAAGATGAGGCCGATACCTATGGTGTTGGTCAGTTAGATGATGAAGCTCCACGGCAATTCAAAGTGCTGATGCTCAATGATGACTTTACGCCGATGGATTTTGTTGTCGAAGTGCTTATGCATTTCTTCTCGATGGATGAAGCACAGGCAACAACCACGATGTTGGAAGTTCATCACCGCGGAAAAGCTGTCTGCGGTATATTCAGCCGTGAAATTGCTGAAACCAAAGCACACATGGTCATCAATTGTGCAAAGCAAAATGACCACCCGCTACGCTGTGTGATTGAACCTGAGTAAATCATCCCCATATAAGAGAAGTAATCACAGAAAAGCGAGAAATCTATGTTTGACGCTGATTTAGAAAAAACCCTGAAACATGTTCGTTATCGTGCACGCACTCAGCAATATGAGTTCCTCACGATTGAGCAGTTATTGCTTGCGCTTTTAGACAATGAAAGTGCGGCAGAGGTTTTGGTTGCTTGTGGGGCGGACCTAGAAAAACTCACTGAAGAGCTTGAAGCCTTCATTGCTAAAAATGTCCCGGTGAGCGATCAAGCCGCTGCGGATATTGTCCAAACGGTGGGCTTTGACCGCGTATTGCAACGCGCTATTTTTCATGCGCAAAATGCCAATATTGACCAATTATCAGGTGCTCATTTGCTGATCGCCTTATTCAGCGAAAAAGACTGTTACGGCGTGTATTTGCTTAAAAAACAAGGCATTACTCGCTTGGATGTCATTCAGTATATCAGCCATGAAATGGGTCGCAGCGATAGCGATAACTCCGTTGAACAAATGCCTGAAGGCAATCCAGGTAAAGAAAACCTAGAAGAATTTGCGATCAACCTAAACGCAAAAGCGAAAAAAGGCAAAATCGATCCATTGATTGGCCGTGCGAAAGAGCTAGATCGAATGGCGCATATCCTTAGTCGTCGCCGCAAGAACAACCCGTTATTAGTGGGTGAGGCCGGCGTGGGTAAAACCGCGATCGTTGAAGGCTTAGCCCGTAAAATTGTTGAAGGTGATGTGCCCGAGCCACTATTGAATGCAACGGTATTCTCTTTAGATGTTGGCTCATTATTGGCAGGCACTAAGTATCGCGGCGATTTTGAAAAACGCTTAAAAAACATTTTGTCGATGTTGAAGAACTTTGAACATCCGATTTTGTTCATTGACGAAATACACACTATCATTGGAGCCGGCATGGTTCAAGGTGGTACATTGGATGTGTCGAACTTATTGAAACCGATGTTAGCTAATGGCGAGTTAAAATGTATCGGCTCAACCACTTACCAAGAATATCAGCAGATTTTCGACAAAGACCGTGCGTTATCACGTCGCTTCCAGAAGATTGACGTGAAAGAGCCTTCTTTGGATGAGGCGGTTGAAATTTTGATGGGAGCTAAAGACCTGTTTGAAGAGTTTCACGGTGTGAAATATACCGAGGATGCCATTCGAGCGGCAGTTGAGCTTTCAGATCGGTTTATCCAAAAACGCCATCTGCCTGATAAGGCGGTTGATGTACTGGATGAGGCTGGCGCAGCAAGAAAGCTCGCGAACCTCAAAGCCGAAGACCCTGTACCGACGATCAACGAAGACGATATTGAAAAAGTCGTCGCAACGTTTGCGCAGATTCCGTCAAAACAAGTGAGCAAAAACGATGTCGAGTTATTGCGTCATTTGAAGCGTAATTTGAAATTGACCATTTTTGGTCAAGACGAGTCGATCGATGCGCTGGATCAAGCCATCAAACTGTCTCGCTCTGGCTTGAAAGAGCCTGGCAAACCCATTGCTAATTTCTTGTTCTCTGGTCCAACGGGCGTGGGTAAGACAGAAGTTTGCCGACAATTAGCCAAACAGCTTAATCTTGAGCTTGTGCGCTTTGATATGTCTGAATATATGGAGCGTCACGCTGTGTCACGTTTGATCGGTGCGCCTCCAGGTTATGTGGGCTATGATCAGGCCGGCTTACTCACAGATGCGGTCAATAAAACGCCGCATTGTATTATCTTGCTCGACGAGATTGAGAAGGCGCATCCTGACATCTTCAATATCTTATTGCAGGTGATGGATCATGGTAAGTTGACGGATAATAACGGTGAGCAAGCGGATTTCCGCCACGCCATTATCATCATGACGACCAATGCTGGCGCTGCACGTGTTAGCCGCAAGTCCATGGGCTTTATGGAGCAGGATCATACCAGCGACAGCCGTGAAGAGATTAACCGTTTGTTTACGCCTGAGTTCAGAAACCGTTTGGATGCAATCGTTCAGTTCGAGCCTTTGAGCCAAGAGGTGATTGTGCATATTGTTGATAAGTTCATTACTGAACTTCAATCACAATTAGATGACAAAAACGTCTTGTTATTGCTGGAAGATGATGTTCGTAACTATTTAGCTGATCATGGTTATGACAAGCTAATGGGCGCACGTCCAATGAAGCGCTTGATTCAAGAAAAGCTTAAGCAACCACTCGCTGAAGAGCTATTGTTTGGTGAGCTGGCTGAATCGGGTGGTGAGGTCCTAGCGAAGCTTGGTGAAAATGGGGAAATTGAGCTGGTCATTACGCCAACACAAACGGCTGAAAACGACAGCATTCCTGAAACCATACATTAATCTGAAACGCGAGCAATTATTGAGTTGCTAAAACAAAAAAAGCCCGTCGAAAGACGGGCTTTTTTGTTCTGAATGAGGCAGTAACTACTTCATGCGATAAGTAATGCGACCTTTGCTTAGGTCATAAGGTGAGATTTCCACTTTGACACGGTCACCCGTTAAGATACGGATATAGTTCTTTCGAATCTTTCCTGAAATGTGCGCTGTTACCACGTGGCCATTTTCTAGCTCAACACGGAACATCGTATTAGGCAACGTATCAAGTACAGTACCTTCCATTTCGATAGCATCACTCATTCACTGTCCTCAAGGTAATTGTTTTGAGTCGGCATTTTGCCTGAAAAAAAAACAAACCGCAAAAAAAACCGCTGAATTTTAGCGATTCTTGGGCATTTTATTGTGATTTTTCAGTATCTTGCTGTGCAAGGCTGGCTCGCACCACAAAATAACCCACAATACCTGAAACCAGTGACCCCAGTAAAATCCCTAAACGCTCATCAAAAACCACATTATTGCCGCTTTCACCAAAGGCCAGTGAGCCGATAAAGAGACTCATTGTGAAGCCGACGCCACATAAAAGTGATAGGCCAAACAGTGACATCCAGCTGGTATTTTTCGGTAACTCAACCAGTTTTAGCTTAACCACGAGCCAACCAAGGATAAAAATGCCGAGTGGTTTACCGATAAATAAGCCCAAAGCAATACCCATAGGTACAGGGTGAATCACTTGCTCTAAAGAAAGGTTCATCAAAGGCAGACCAGCATTGGCAAACGCAAAAACGGGCAGAATGAAAAAATTCACAACGGAGTGTAAGTCATGTTCCATTTCTTTGAGAGGGGAGCCGTGGATCTCAACTTTAGATTCAATTGGAATGAACATGGCCAATAGCACGCCCGCTAAAGTCGCATGAATGCCTGACTTCAGCATCGCTGCCCACATAATCACACCAATCAAGACGTATAAACTTTTCGACTCTACATGCTGGTAATTGACAAAAAGCAGAACTAATAAGCAGATGCCAACAACGCTCAAGGCATGGAAATCGATCGTTTCAGTATAAAAGCTGGCAATGATTAAGATCGCGCCCAGATCATCAAAAATAGCAACTGAAGTTAGTAATATCTTCAGGCTGGTCGGAACACGCGAGCCAATAAGGGCTAAAATCCCCAGTGCAAAGGCAATGTCTGTAGCCGCTGGAATCGCCCAGCCACTCAAGGCAACCGGGTCATTATGATTAAGCGCTGCATATATTGCCGCCGGGGCAAGCATGCCACCAACAGCCATGACGGCGGGTAAAATAATTTGCTTCTTATCGCGGAACTGACCTTCAATCCATTCATGTTTGAGCTCAAGGCCAATAAGGAAAAAGAAGATCGCCATCAGGCCGTCATTGATCCACAGGATTAACGGCTTAGAGATAATAAATTCACCGATTTGGACTTTGACTAACGTATCAACAAACCAGTCGTAGTAGATAGAAAAGGAGGAGTTGGCAATGAAAATAGCGGCTAATGTAGCTGCAATCAGCATGATACCTGCTGCAGAATTTAGCTTAAAAAATTGCTGAAAGGTTCGTAAGACGCTCATATTTCTCCTCAAAACGTACAGTAATACGGGTTATGACTCGGGCGGTTAATTTTGTGGTACGCCATATTGTCGCTGTTGTTGCAAAAACTGCATGACATCATCCATGACTTTTCCAGATGACCGAGTCATCCACATCCAGTCGCTGATCAAACCAATATGATCTAGCGAAGGATAGATTATCACCTGCACTTTACCATTGTTTTCGTTTATTTTCGCCTCAAGTCGATCGATATTTCGTCGTCCTACAAGCTCGTCTTGCTCACCCCAAAGCAGCAGCATAGGAGGCTCATTGCCTTTAATAAAGTGGCTAACTTTCATGGTGCTTTTCGGTTGAGCCGGTGCAAAAATAGCCTCAAGCTCTGGGGTGTTTGGTTCAAAGTCATAAGGTCCGGCAAGCCCGGCAACCGCTGTGATTATTGACGAAGCTTGATAGCCATGCGCAGCTAAGTATTGAGGGTCAGATGACACCAAGGCAGCGTTGTAAGCTCCTGCTGAATGTCCAACTAAAAAAAGCGTTGAGCTATTACCTCCAAAGCGATGAATTTCTTTTGCTGTCCAAGCGATGGCTGCGGCGCTATCTTCAACAAAGCTTGGAAATTGATGCTCGGGATAAAGAGCGTAATTCGGTATTACGGTGATATAGCCTTGTTGAGCAAATCGATCCGCCATGAAGCGATACATGGATTTGTCGCCACTGTTCCAGCTGCCACCAAAAAAGAACACGACAACGGGTAAGGTTGAATGTTCGCTTGGCCTTGTTGCTGGAATGTAGACATCTAGCCGTTGATGCTCGGCCTCACCATAGGCAAGGTCGTGATGGACTTGGATGTTGTGAAATTGAGAGGGCAGGTTGGCAACTGAGGTCGCGACTTGCGAACAAGCATTGAAAAGCAGCATACAGGCTAGAAATGCAATGAGTCCGCTCGCCTTGAGATAGGCGTTTTGTCTGGCATGATGCATAGGCGGTCTGTCCCTAAAAAATACAACTAAGACATTAATTTATCTTGCATCATCAGCACGTCAAATTGACCTTGGTTGAAATCGACTCATGCCTGCCATAAACCCCGTTTTGCGTTAGACAAGCAGGTAACACAAGGCTAGACTGAGCGCTTTAAAAAGTGAAAGTAGCTGCCTTGAAAACTGATAAATTTGCTCGTCGTATTGTCCAAATCAATCTGCCTGGGAAAGGCCTTCAACCCATTGAGGCAGGAAAGGCGCTGCATATGGCTGAAACATGGATTGCCAAGCGTTTTTATTCTCCAGCGGTTACTTTGCTCAACCAGCTAATTAAAGCGATTCCAAGTTATGATCGCGCCTGGATTGGTTTATTTTCAGTCTACGAAAAAAACAGTGATTGGCCCCAGCTTGAACAGGCCGCAACGACAGCCTTACAGCAAGTGCCTAAAATGGTGCCTGCACTACTAAGCTTGGCGGTTGCTAAACGTCAATTGCAAAAATATGAGCAATCGATTAACAGCATTGAGAAGGCGATTAAATTAGAGCCGAAATTAAGTGAACTGCATAATGTTCGCGGGATTATTTATAAAGAGCTGGGCCAAAAAGAAGAAGCGCTTCGAGCCTTTAAGCGTGCTTTGGCACTCAAGCCGAGCAATATCGCCGCGCTGTGGAACCAGTCAGATCTTGTGGGAGTGCTTGATCCGCAACAGGCAGCAAAGTATCTGAGTCTTGCTGATGCTGGAAAGTTATCAGCGCGCAATCGTGCAAAAGTTTATTATGCCTTAGCCAGAAGTGCCGAGGCTCAGCAGGACTATACCCAAGAATATGAGCTAGTGAATAAGGGCGCTGCGTTGATGAGCGAGCTTTCAGCTTATGATCACGCAAAAGAAATGGCGCAAA
>JBPEWS010000122.1:0-2797 GCA_052032465.1 Pseudomonadales bacterium | reverse complement strand
TTTAAACAGCGAGCTGATGGGGCGCTCAATTGACCAATTTTGCTCGCTTGATCGGCAGTTAAGTGAGCTGCTCGAAAAAAGCATGGAGCAAAACGGCTTTTCTGCGCGGGTGGCTCATAAGCTGCTAAAAGTTGCTCGCACTTTAGCCGATATGGAAAGCGCTCCAGAAATACAAGATCGACATTTGTTCGAAGCTTTGGGATTTAGGCCAAGAGTGCAGCAAGCGCAATAAATTGGGGTTTGTTCAGCTCAGCGGTGCTCGATGCTCTGCTCTCAGGCAGTCCTGTACGATTGTGGTACTTTGCAATTGTGGCCCTGTGTTATTGTAGTCTTAAGGTTGCTTTGATGGCCGTTTATTAGCTGTTTAATAACAGACGGGAGGTTGTTATGAAACGTTGTTGTTTGGCGCTCATATGCTGTGCGTTGATGAGCTTGGGCTCTGCGGTTGAGCGTATTTCTTTTTTTGATTCATACCAAGAACCAATCTTAGTGCTTTCGTCTGGGACGAGTTCGTCGTCTAAGCCGCATTCGTCGTCAGAATTTGAGCTGTTAATGAACGAGCAGTACGCGGATATTTATCAGGCGAGCTATGAAGATAAGCGCTGGTTTATTCAGGCCGATATTGCCTTTAGGTTATCTGGTGCCATCATTGAGGTAGAACCGGCGGAAGCTGGCATTCGTTTGCAGATGCAGGTTAAATCTCAGGTTTCGATTCAAAACGAAGGTCCGCATCTGGATTTGGTGGAATGGAAATCTCAGCTAAGTGACTGGGAGGTCATTCCGCTTGATCGCCAAAATCGAGCTGTTTTACCAGATATTGTCGTTGATGAGTCTGCTTTTCCCGAATTTAGCAAAGCTGAGCTTCGCGCCGCGGTGTTTGAGGCTGGAGGTCAGCACTGGATTGAGGTTTTAGATCACTACGATTCGCTTAAGTTCGATAACGGCGAGTGGATAAGTCCAGTTATGCTCTTGCCCTCCGAGGCTTATATCAAGGTTGAGCGCTTCAGTGATGGCCAGTGGACAGAGGTTGAAGAGCTGGTTTTTATATTGCCTATGGGCTGTTAGCAATTAGGCATTGATGGCGGATTTGAGCTAACTAAAAAAGCAGTGTTTTATGGGGCTGATCGGGTAATTCGCGGACAAGTTTGGGAACGAGAAAGCCCGGCAAATTGACTTGCAGTTGTTGATGCAAAGCAATGGCTTGCGCCTCGCTGACAGCAAAATGTGCAGCGCCTTCGACATGATCGAGTTGGTGCAAGTAATAAGGCAATATATGCGCGTCAAATAATGCTTCGCTTAGCTGAGTCAGTGTGTATACGTCGTCGTTAATGCCTTTAAGTAATACGCTTTGATTCAAAAAATGCACACCAGCTTGGCGGAAGACAGCAACGGCATCGGCTAGGGTTTGGTCAATTTCGTTAGGATGATTGCTGTGCAAGACCATGATCGTTTTCAGGCGAGTGTTGGTTAGCGCCGTTAATAATGTATCGGTGAGGCGCTGGGCAATCGTGATGGGTAGCCGCGTGTGAATGCGGATTCGCTTGAGCTGCGGGATTTGCTCCAGGTCGCCAATATAGCGAGCTAATTTATTGTCTGAGACTAATAGTGGTTCTCCGCCGCTGAATATCACTTCGTTGATTTGCGTATCGGCTTTTAAGAAATCGAGAATGTTTTGCCAGTCATCAGAGTTAATGCGGTTGTCTTGGTAGGGAAAATGGCGACGAAAGCAGTAACGGCAATTGATGGCGCATTTACCTGCTAACACCAGCAGTGCGCGGCTTTGGTATTTTTGCAATAAACCTTTGGGCTGGTTTAAGCCCGTTTCTTGCAGTGGGTCTGAGCTGAAGTTCTCGGGGCTGGTGAGCTCCTTTGTGCTGGGCAAGATTTGCTGTAAGAGCGGGTCGTTGGGGTTGCCAGCTTGCATTTTGTTGATAAAACTTCGTGGCACCATGATGGGGAACTGCTGATGGGCTTCTGCGCTGAGCTGTTCGATGGGTAGAGAAACCAGCTTCGCCAGAGTGGCTATATCAGTAACCGCCTCTTGAAGTTGTTGCTGCCAGCTAAGTGGTTCACAGCAAGGTTGTTTTTGCGCTATGATGCGAGCTTGATTTTTCATACCAAAATTTGTGAGGAAACCATGGGAAGCTATTCTACCAACGAATTTAAACCAGGTCTCAAAGTAATGCTCGATGGTGAGCCATGCTCGATTCTTGAAAACGAATATGTAAAGCCGGGTAAGGGCCAGGCATTTAACCGTGTTAAATTGAAAGTGCTGAAAACTGGCCGTGTATGGGAGAAAACCTTCCGCTCAGGTGAGAAGCTTGAAGGCGCTGATGTGATGGACACGGAAATGCAGTATTTGTATAACGATGGCGAGTTTTTCCATTTTATGGACGAGGCGACGTTTGACCAAAAGCAAGTCGATAACGACACCGTTGGCGAGAATGCAAAATGGTTGGTTGAACAGGATGTCTGTGGTGTGACCTTGTTTAATGGTGAGATCATTGCGATTACGCCGCCAAACTTTGTTGAGCTGGAAATCGTTGAGACAGACCCGGGCCTAAAAGGTGATACAGCGGGTACAGGTGGTAAGCCTGCAACGCTTTCAACGGGCGCTGTGGTTCGTATTCCGTTGTTTGTTCAGCAAGGCGAGATCATTCGTGTTGACACACGCACGGGAGAATACGCGAGCCGCGTTAAGGACTAAGGCGAGCCCGTGAACTGGCAAGCCAGCTGCGAGCTTGAAGCGATTCAGGCTCGCGCTATGCTTAACCAAAAAATCCGAGCTTTTTTTTAT
>JBPEWS010000121.1:0-5317 GCA_052032465.1 Pseudomonadales bacterium | reverse complement strand
AAGTTTTCACACATAAACAAAGGAGATTATCATGAGCTTTCTAAGCGAATTTAAAGAGTTTGCCGTTAAGGGAAATGTTGTCGATATGGCTGTTGGTATTATTATCGGTGGCGCATTTGGTAAGGTTGTAAGCTCGTTAGTTAACGACATGATCATGCCAGCTGTTGGTTATGCGGTGGGCGGTGTAGATTTCACTGACCTTGGCTATATCCTAAAAGACAAGACCGAAGAAGCTGAAGCCGTGATGATCAAATATGGCTCATTTATCCAAAGCATCATTGATTTCTTAATTATTGCCATGGCGATCTTCGTTGCGATCAAAGTGATGAACAATCTACAGCGCAAAAAAGAAGAAGAAGCAAAAGAAGAAGCTCCTGCTGGCCCTTCAGACAACGATCTTCTGGTTGAAATTCGCGACTTACTGAAAAAACAGTAAGCTGAAGCGGTTTTCACCCTCCTCAAAAGGCGCTCTCAATGAGCGCCTTTTTTGTTTTTAATGAAGCATCGACAGCATTGGTACCCAATTTAGCAGCCTGTCTTTTTAAGCAACATTTCGTTACAATCCGCACTGATTTTTTACTGACGAATCCCTCATGAGACTTGAAACCCTGAAACGCGAATGGTTCTCCAATATTCGTGGCGATCTATTATCTGGCATTGTCGTAGCCTTGGCGTTAATTCCTGAGGCGATTGCTTTTTCTATTATTGCAGGCGTTGATCCGAAAGTCGGTCTTTACGCCTCATTCTGCATCGCCGTTGTGATTGCCTTTGTCGGTGGCCGCCCAGGCATGATCTCAGCGGCAACGGCGGCTATGGCTGTTTTAATGGTCACGCTGGTCAAAGAGCATGGTTTAGAATATCTGCTAGCGGCCACTTTGCTGACGGGGGTTTTGCAAATCATTGCCGGCTATTTGAAGCTGGCCAGCTTTATGCGCTTTGTTTCAAAGTCAGTGATGACGGGCTTCGTTAATGCCCTGGCGATACTGATCTTTATGGCGCAATTACCCGAGTTAACCTACGACGGTGTTGGCTGGGAAGTCTTCGCACTAACGGCTTGCGCACTGGCGATCATTTACCTACTGCCTTATGTTCCTGTGCTTGGTTCAATCATTCCTTCGCCATTGGTTGCAATCATTGCGATTTCTGGCGCTGCATTTTTTACCGGAATGAATGTGCATACGGTTAGCGACATGGGCGCGCTTCCCGATAGCCTTCCGATCTTCCTATGGCCAGATGTACCAATGACGTGGGAGACGCTGTGGATCATATTACCTTATTCCGTACCTCTGGCCTTAGTTGGCTTGCTCGAATCGATGATGACCGCCACGATTGTTGATGACCTGACAGATACCGAAAGCGATAAACACCGCGAGTGCAAAGGCCAAGGCGTTGCCAATATTGGCGCGGGTTTGCTTGGTGGCATGGCAGGCTGCGCGATGATCGGTCAATCCGTGATTAATATTAAATCGGGTGGTCGTGGTCGTTTGTCTACGTTCATCGCGGGCTTTTTCTTGTTAATCTTGGTGGTCTTTTTAGATGAGTGGCTTCAGCTTATTGCGATGCCAGCGCTTGTTGCTGTCATGATCATGGTGTCGGTCGGCACTTTTTCTTGGGACTCCATCCTAAACCTAAAGAAAAACCCTGCCTCCTCGAGCATCGTTATGCTAGCAACCGTTATTGTCGTCATCGCAACGCATAACCTAGCTTTAGGCGTGCTGGTTGGCGTATTGCTGTCAGCGATTTTCTTTGCCAATAAAATGGCACGTTTCATGGTTATCAAGGATCAAGCAAGCACAACCCAGACGCATCAATACACCGTTATTGGCCAGGTGTTTTTTGCCTCAACTGAAAAATTTGTCCAATCCTTCGACTTCAAAGCCGCCGTTCAACAGGTTACTATTGACCTAACACAAGCGCATTTTTGGGACGTGAGCGCCGTTGCCGCCCTCGATAAGGTTGTCCTAAAATACAAGCGCGAAGGTACTGACGTGCAGCTCATTGGCATGAATGAAGCCAGCCGTTCGATCGTTGACCAGTTTGGCATTCATGATAAGCCAGACGAGGTTGAAAAATTCCTAGCGGGTCACTAACTCGCAGGAAACTAAGGAGCAATTATGAAAAAGATTTTGGCCTGCATCGACGGATCCGTTATTTCACGTGATGTCTGTGATGCCGCCTGTTGGGTGAGCGAATTTGTCAAAGCGCCTATTGAAGTACTCCATGTCTTGGATAAAAGTGAATACCAGTCCAGCTCAAACCTGTCAGGCAACCTAGGAGCAGGAAGCCGAGAAAACCTGATGGAGCAACTCGCCGATTTAGACGAGCAGCGCGCTAAAATTGCCTATCAGCATGGTGCGCTGATGCTAGAAAATGCGCTTGAACGTATCCACAGCTTCGGCATCAATGAAGCAGAAACAACGCAAATGCATGGCTATTTTGTAGACTGCGTGTTGGATAAAATGGAAGAAACTCGCGTGCTCGTTCTTGGTCGCCAAGGCATGCACCACGACAAAATCCAAACGCCTTTTTCTATCGGCAAGCACTTAACGGAAATACTTCGTGCGGCAACAGCGCCGGTTTTGGTCACATTGCAGGAGTTTCGCGAGCCTAAACATGCTTTTTTGCTCGCCTATGATGGCTCTGAGCAATCGGCAAGCAACTTAAATAAAATTGCCAGAAGCCCATTATTAAAAGGACTAACCTGCCATTTAGTCATGGTCGGTGATGAAAGTGATGATCGCAAACAGCAGCTATCCGACGCGAAAGCTGAACTGGAATCACATGGCTTTAATGTTGTTTCAGATTTACTTCAAGGCGAGGTTCATTACTCGTTGAATCAATATCTACGTCGCAATAATCTTGAGCTACTCGTCATGGGTGCTTATGGTCATTCACGAATTCGCGAGTTTTTCGTCGGCAGCAACACCACCCGAATGATCAGCACAAGCGATGTGCCTATTTTAATCATGCGCTAAGCTTGTGCTTCGCCTAAGAGCCCAGCTCTTGCGGCGTATTCAAGCCGAACTCTTGCGGCGCACTCAAGCGCCGCATTAGCCGATCACATATCAGCCATCTAATGCTGAGAGGCCCAAGCTCATTGAGAGCTATTTGCTGATAGCACGATCAAGCAGGTGGGGCACCTGTCATTTCATTGATAAAACAGCGATATTTACGCATATTTAGCAATGATTTCATCCAGCTGGCTTTTCAGCTCTGGGTTGGTTACACCCGCCTCAGAATCAAAGTTATCGTTAAAAGACGGTAAACTAAAATGATCGACAATATCCGCTCCATGTCGTGGAAAACGATCCAAAGCCTGAGCCATCACTGAAGCAGCGCCACGCTCACCCGGCGAGGTTGATAGCAATAACACTTTTGCTCCTTTAAAGATCTTAGGATCTAATCTCGAGCTCCAGTCGAACAAGTTTTTAAATGCAGCCGTGTAACTGCCATTATGCTCCGCCATGGAAATGATAATAAAATCCGCTGCCTCAACCCATGACACAAACTCATACACCCCATCGGGGTAATGTCCTTGCGCTTCTACATCAACCGTAAATAACGGTGCGGCAAATCGATTTAAATCAACCACTTCTACATCATCATTGACGAATTGCTTGGCAACATACGCGGCAAATTGACGATTAATCGATTGCTTACTGTACGATGCACCAAACGCTAATACTCTCATCTTCCTACCCCCTTTTGTTTTATCTAACCCCCTTAAAATCAGTACACCCGTTGCGCTGATTTTTTCCTACATTAATGGACTTAAAAAGTCGATTAGGCCCTGATTAAAAGCCTCTGAATGCGTAGCATTGACTCCATGTGGACCACCTTCAATCAACACCAGCTGCGCATCAGGAACGGTTTCATGAACACGCTGACCGCTGGCTTCAAACGGAACAATTTGATCGCTATCACCATGAATAACCAGAGTTGGCACATCAATTTTTTTAATATCTTGACGAAAATCAGTGGTCGAGAAAGAAGCAATACAATCCAGTGTGCCTTTAGGTGAAGCAAAAGAAGCGATTTGATGATGGTAGCGTCGGTTAGCTTCGCTCACCAACGGCGTATCTGAGCCATCTGAAAAGAAGGTTTTCGTGAAATCTTCTAAAAAGGCGATTCGGTCTTCTTTAACCCCCGCTTGAATTGCCGCAATCCCTTCATCATCAATCGCCCCTTCAGGGTTGTCGTCAACCTTGTACATAAACGGTGCAACAGAAGCGGCAAATACCACAGCTGAAATGTTTTCGGTTCCGTAAGTGCCGATATAGCGAGCAACTTCTCCACCACCCATCGAGAAACCAACGAGCGCAGGTTTAATTAAGCCCAGCTTTTCAATCAACATGTGTAGATCATGTGCGAGGACATCGTAATTGTAACGTGACCAAGGCTTAAATGACTCACCGAAACCGCGACGGTCATAAGTAATAACGCGAAAGCCAGCAGAAACCAATGCTCCGATTTGTTTTTCCCATGCACGACCACTCAAAGGCCAGCCATGAATCAATACAACAGGTATGCCACGACCATGATCTTCATAGTAGAGCTTTTCAGCAGGTGCATTATCGTGAAGATGAACAAATGGCATGGTGAACTCCTTTACATTATCAGTTTAAAAATTGAGGAGTGAACGTAGCATAAAAAGTAGTTATTTTCTCCAGCTGAATAACGTTTTGTACCCTGCACCTACATGAGACCAACAAAAACTATGCAAAATACGTTTATTCAGTACCTGAATTGAAGAATTCAGCTGCCGATCAGACAGAAAATCTTTCGCCATGTAAGGCGCCAGCGATAGATTGAGCACGCCAGGGCCTGAAGCAAACCATGTATCCCTTCGCCCTGATATAACTCGATCTACGGCTAATTGAAGTGCTTCATGAATGACCGGGTGTTTTGGAGCTGCAGCAATCCAATAATTGCCCAACCCTCCATGTATTTCTTGAACGACAATTAACGCCTTTGAAACATCAACATGACTCGTCATTGAGTCGCAGGCTCGGCTGTCAGCATCAGAATATACACCACCATTGATCCACAAATAGGCCAGACGAAAAATATCACACTTCATCGCTGCTGAATCAGCCAGACGGTAGGCGTTCAGTGCTTGATGCAATTCATTTTCTGTTAAGAAGCATTGTGCAGATTGATCGTCAAAACGTGCGTATTGCCAGTCGGGATTTTGCTCCGCCCAGCTTTGCATCAACTGCTGAACCTCAAGCGGAGGAACTGGTTGATCCCAATATTGCATTATCTTTTTAGGGATGCTCTGCTTATCAGCTGAAAAGACAGACGAATGACTCGAATG
>JBPEWS010000120.1:0-3499 GCA_052032465.1 Pseudomonadales bacterium | reverse complement strand
AGCTGGTAATTCGGATGCTGCTCGATATAAAAGTGCCAAAGCCCCTCGAAATAACTGCCTAAAATATATTGGGCATACTGCTCAAGGTGGTGCAATAAGGCGCTAGGATCTTGATCTAATTGAACTAACCAACGGTGAAACCATTCGTTGTTATCTTGCCATTGGCTAAGTGGCTCCAGCGCATAAGGCGAAGCCTTTGGGTGTGATAGGGGTAGATGATCACCGCCGTTAGGGATTGAGTCATGCGCTGCCGTGTTAAGCGATGCGCTATTGATTGCCCAAGCAAGATCGCGCACCAATGGGTGCTTGAGTGAAGACATTAAGGCTGAAAAATGCATGTTGCTCGCTTGGCTTTAATGGCTTTTGTTTCTAGGTTGATCATAATTACGCCGTAGCCCAAGAGAATTGCTCTAAGCTTTGGCCTTTTTTGCGGCCCATGATCCCAAAACGCTGCTCATAAAAGCTGACCTGATGGGCCTGATCAACCAACACAATATGGCTTGAACGCGTGCCATAAGCGGGCGACTGAATAAAAATCGAGCTGAGCAGTTTTTCTAGGCGTTGACCAACGCCTGTATCGGGCAGTTGCTCATCGCTAGGTTTTCGGTCGTCTCGTAATAATGTCCACAGTTGGCTAAGTTCGGGTAATTGCTCGAGTTGCTTGGAAAATTGTTGTTTTAAGTGGGTCACTTTGGGCCAAGCGCTATCAAGCTCGCCATTACTCAGTGCGTAAATGCCCGCAGATAAGGTCTGAGAAGGGAATTGGTTACTTAAATATCGAAGCTGACCCTGATCATAGGTGAGTAAGTTATAAGGCGCGTATTGTTCGGGCTTTAGCTCGCTCTCAAATTTTGGATTAAGCAAAAAGTCGGTAACTAAAGCACCGCGAGACAGTAGCCCCTCTGTCGATAGGTCTGGGCGTCTGACATTGGTTACAACGGCTAATTTTTGTTGGTCTTCATGCGCGCCCAGCCATGTGCCACCCGCCTTGGTGTCACGGCCGCCAATCAGTGTTTGTTGATCAATCTGCCAGCGGTGAAGTGCTTGCGTTGGGCGATGGTAAAACTCATCTCGATTGCCAATTAAGACCAGCGGAAAAGAATCGATGACCTGATAAGCAACAGCTAATATACACATAAAGGAATATGAAGGTTATGCGGTGATAAACTCAACTAGTTTTGTCTATAATAACGATCAAATCAAATTCGATGGCGAAAAATATGTGGACCTACCCAGCAATTGACCCTGTGGCTTTCACGCTTCCATTTATTGATCGTGAGGTTCATTGGTATGGCTTGATGTATTTGATCGGTCTTACAGGCGCTTGGGCGCTGGCGCGCTACCGAACAGGCATTAAAGCTGGCGGTTGGACCAAAGAGCAAGTGGGCGACATGGTGTTTTATTCAGCCGTGGGTATTATCGCCGGTGGTCGTTTAGGCTACGGTTTGTTCTATGGCTTTGAGCAATGGAGCCAAGACTTTTTCTGGATCTTACGCGTTTATGAGGGCGGGATGTCCTTCCACGGTGGCTTGATTGGTGTGCTCTGTGCATTTGGTTATATGGCATGGAAAACGAACCGAACTTTTTTCCAGGTGGCTGATTTTTTTGCGCCGGTCGCCCCGATTGGCCTGTTTTTTGGGCGTTTAGGTAATTTTATCAATGGTGAGCTTTGGGGCCGAACAACCAGTGCTGACTTTCCTTTATCGATGGTGTTTCCGCATGTTGATCAGCTGCCTCGCCACCCGTCCATGCTCTATGAAATGGTGCTTGAAGGCTTTGTCTTATTCGTGATTTTGTGGTGGTATTCGGCCAAACCAAGACCGCGGATGGCGACTTCGGCGCTGTTTTTGCTGTTTTACGGCGTGTTCCGAGCGGGCGTTGAGTTTGTTCGCGTGCCAGATGAGGGGATTCAAGTGGGCTACTTAGGCTTGGAGTGGATGACTCGCGGGCAATTATTAACCCTGCCGATGGTGTTACTCGGGTTTGCTATGCTGGTGATTGCCTATAAGCGAAACGTGATCGATGGTAATATAAAATCATGAAAGAATATTTGGATTTAATGCGCCATGTGCGTGAAAACGGTCAGTTTAAGAGTGATCGAACTGGCACGGGGACCTACAGCGTGTTTGGCTATCAAATGCGTTTTGACTTGAGCGAAGGCTTTCCTTTGGTGACAACCAAGAAATGCCATCTGCGCTCAATCATCCATGAGCTGCTATGGTTTTTAAAAGGCGAAACCAATATCCAATACCTGAAAGAAAACGGGGTGAGCATTTGGGATGAGTGGGCAGATGAATCTGGTGAGCTAGGGCCTGTTTACGGTAAACAATGGCGAAGCTGGGCAACGCCATCGGGTGAGACCATTGATCAGATTACGCAGGTTATTGAGCAGATCAAAATGAACCCGGATTCGCGCCGATTAATTGTTAGTGCTTGGAATGTTGGTGAAATTGATCAAATGGCTTTGGCGCCCTGTCATGCGTTTTTCCAGTTTTACGTTAATGACGGCAAGTTAAGTTGTCAGCTGTATCAACGCAGTGCAGATATTTTCTTGGGTGTGCCGTTTAATATTGCCTCCTATGCGTTATTGACCTTAATGATCGCTCAGGTCTGTGGCCTTGAGGCTGGCGAGTTTATTCATACCTTTGGTGATGCGCATTTGTACAGTAACCACCTTGAGCAAACGGATCTGCAGTTAACTCGTGAACCATTGCCATTGCCAACGATGAAGCTGAACCCTGAAATTCAGGATATTTTTGCGTTTACTTATGAGGATTTTGTGCTCGAGAATTACCAAGCGCATCCGCATATCAAAGCGCCAGTGGCGATTTAATCGTCATGCTGTCTAGCCAAAAATGGAGTCGATCATGAAAGTCGCTTTAATCGTAGCCATGGCCGAAAATGGCGTGATTGGTAAAGACAATACGATGCCTTGGCATATCCCAGAGGAATTACAGTATTTTAAATCGGTCACAATGGGTAAGCCGATCATTATGGGTCGAAATACTTGGGAGTCGCTCGGCAAGGCCCTGCCGGGTCGTATGAATATTGTCATTACGACACAGCATGATTACGATGCAAAAGATGCGGTGGTTGTCGATAGCCTAGAGACGGCTATGGAAGTTGCCAAGTATCAGGCGCAAAATGACGAGGTCGATGAGATCATGGTCATTGGCGGTGCAAACGTATACGAGCAAGCGCTGCCACTTGCACAGCGGGTTTACTTGACGCATGTTCATCTCTTGCCAGAAGGCGATCGTTATTTCCCTTCACTTGAGGAGGGTGAGTTTACTTGCCTTGAATCCACACGCCATGAATCCAAAACAGGCGTACAGTACAGCACGGAGGTCTACGAAAAACAATGAATCGCGATGCCCTACATGATGCACTCAATGAGCTGCTTAAGCCAAAACTGTTTAAGGACTATTGCCCAAACGGTCTGCAAGTGCAGGGTAAGTCAGAGATCAAAAAAGTCATCACTGGGGTGACAGCTTCACAG
>JBPEWS010000012.1:0-1501 GCA_052032465.1 Pseudomonadales bacterium | reverse complement strand
GCACAACCCATCGTCACGGGCCAAAACGTTATCGATGCTAGCGCAACCTTTGACCAAAATGGACAGCCTGCGGTTTCCATTGGTCTGGATAGCGCGGGTGGTCGCAATATGCTGCGCACTACACAGGATAATGTCGGCAATCTAATGAGCGTGGTGTTCATTGAGTCTAAGGCGGAGCCTACGTTTGTTGAAGAAAACGGTGAGCAAGTGCTGGTCTTCAAGAAGCGTGAAGAGCGTCAAGTGATCAACACGGCAACCATCAACGGTGTATTCGGCAATCAGTTCCAGATCACTGGCTTAGACAGCTTGCCTGAGGCAAACGAGCTGGCGTTGTTGCTTCGCTCGGGTGCTTTGGCTGCGCCGATGTATATCGTGGAAGAGCGCACCATTGGCCCAAGCTTAGGTGCTGAAAACATCCGCAAAGGCTTTATGTCTTTGGTGATTGGCTTTGCTTTGGTGATTGTCTTTATGATCATCAAATACCGTGTTTATGGCGTGCTGGCGAATATCGCGTTGTTCTCTAACTTGATCATCATTGCTGCTGTTTTGTCATTTTTTGGCGCGACGCTAACGCTTCCAGGCATTGCAGGTATTGTTTTGACGGTTGGTATGGCGGTCGATGCCAATGTGCTGATCTTCTCGCGAATTAAAGAAGAGTTTAATAAAGGCATGCGCCCGGCAGATGCGGTGGAAGAAGGCTTCGCAAAGGCGCTGAGTGCCATTGTCGATGCGAATATTACCACGTTAATTATCGCCGTGATCTTACTGTTCTTGGCAACCGGCTCAGTAAAAGGCTTTGCGGTGACGTTGGCCATTGGTATTTTGACCTCGATGTTTACGGCATTAATTGGCACACGTGCGCTGATTCAGTGGGTCTACGGCCGTAAAAAACTCAAAACCATCAATATGGGCTGAGGGAGTCTATTATGTTTAAAGAAATTAACTGGATGGGCGCTCGCAAACTAGCCATTGGTTTGTCACTTGCGCTGATTGTGATCTCATTGATCTCATTGTTTACTCGCGGCTTGAACCTAGGTCTCGATTTCACTGGCGGTAATGCCATCGAGCTTAAGGTGCCTGCTACACTTAATATTGATGATGTACGCAATACCATGAGCGCCTCAGGGTTTGAAAACTTTGTTGTGCAACGTTTTGGCTCTGACACCGAGCTATCCATTAAGCTGCCGCCGCAATCAAACGAAACCCACTCCGTAGGTGAAGAGGTTGAGCAGACCATTGGCGAGGAAGTTTTTGACGTTTTGAATAACACCTATGGTGATATTGAACTGGCTTCTGAGTCATTTATTGGCCCTTCTGTGGGTGATGAGCTGCGCGACACCAGTGGTAAGGCGATGATTTTGGCTCTAGTCATCATGCTGGTTTATATCGCTTTTCGTTTTACCTTAAAGTTTGGCGCCGGCGCAATTATTGCATTGGCTCACGATGTGGTGATTACGCTGGGCTTTTTCTCGATTACGCAAATGAGTGTCGATCTGGCTGT
>JBPEWS010000119.1:0-3771 GCA_052032465.1 Pseudomonadales bacterium | reverse complement strand
GCGAAGCCAGCGTTTATGCGGCTCGACATGCTGTTGCAACCAATGAGATAGATTAACGGGCATTGAGTAAATACCCCGTTTCAAAGACGACTTTATTTGCTGGAGCATTGCCTGGGTAGGGCAGCTCTTGATAATCAAGCAGTGCTTTTTGTACTTTGATTGATGCCATTTCGCTTAAGTCGACTCGAATCTCGCCAAGCGCCATGCCATTGGGTACGCGCAAGGGGGCGAGCAGCACGTTATTATCGGTTTCAAGCGTGATCTCCATGGGCTTGAGGTCGTAGCGTACGGCATTACCACGTGGGTCGGGTATTTGTGTTTCGCCACCTTGCCAGCTCAATACGCCAGAGGCTTGATTAAATTGTTGTTGCTTCATATCCACATGCAGTTCTATAGCGTTAATGTCCAGCCCTTGGCTAGTCACCACGTTCTGTTCGCGTAACAGGTCATTTAACAGGGTATTTGTTACAGAACCATGACAGTGATCAAAATAGATGCGCGAGCTAAGTAGAGCAAATGCCGTCTGACAGCTGAGGTCGCTGCCGTCATCGCTTTGAAGTTGCCAAGTGAGTTGCGGCTTAAGCAGTAATAGCGATAAAGCGTTGAGCTTTGAGTGCAAGCGCATTTGACGCGACTGTTCTGGCTGATCCAATGAAAAGCGCAGCGAGCCCTGCCAAATACTTCCTGATACTTGATGGAGTGTTATTTGCTGCGGAAGTTCCAAGCCCGCTAAGGCAATGGCCGAAGACAGAGGGAGGCGCGCCACCACAAATAGTGGTAGCGCAATTAAAAACAATAGAATGATGTAGCGCTTTTTCAACATCGCGCAAAGTTAGAACGGTACGTCGTCGTCGAAGTCAGCATCGTTGGGCATGGTGAAATTTGGCTTTTGCTGATTGGCCCCAGAGCCCGATTGCTGATGTTGGCCAAAACCTGAATTTTGCTGTCCGCCACCTGAATGGTTAAAGTTTTGTGATGGGTTATTGAAGCCGCCCGCGCTGTTAGAGCCGCCACCGAAGTTATTATTTTGCCCACCTTGAGCCTGACCTGCAGGGTTGTTGAAGCCGCCCGTGTTGTTAGAGCCACCACCAAAGCTATTATTTTGGCCGCCACCAAAGCCGCCGCCAGACATAGCGTTGTCACCACGGCTATCGAGCATTTGTAGTTCATTGCCGACAATTTCCGTAGAGTAGCGGTCTTGGCCGTTTTGGTCTTGCCACTTACGCGTTTGGATTTTGCCTTCAATATAGACTTTTGAGCCCTTGCGCAGATATTGCTGAGCGATCTCAGCTAGGCGGTTAAATAGCACGATGCGGTGCCACTCGGTGCGCTCTTGCATTTCACCCGTGTTCTTATCACGCCAAGCTTCGGAGGTTGCTACGCTCAAATTGGCAACAGCAGAACCGTTTGATGTCATTTTAACATCCGGGTCGTTTCCTAGATTACCCACGATAATCGCTTTATTAATGCCTCTTGCCATATTTGCCTCTTTAAATACTGTTACGCTGCGAACCTAAGCTTGTCGACGCCCTTGTTGGGTGATGAAGATCAAGCGGATCACGAAATACCATGCAATCACAACGGCTAATAAGGTCCATAACCATGGCTGTAAACCGTTGTAATCCAACATCATACCACCAACCGAGCTGCCCGCGAAAGCCCCGAGAAATTGGGATGCCGCATAGGCGCCCAAGCTAGCGCCTTTGGTGTTTTCCTGCTCTGCCAAGCGGCTTACCCACGAAGGCATCAGTGCTTCAAGAAGGTTGAATGCCGTGAAATAAACCAATAAACCCAGCGCGGCAACCCAAAGGCCATGAAGGTGTAATTGCAAGATCAACAAACTGACGGCAAGTAGCGCAATATTAAGCTGAATAATGGCAAGAATACGTTGTTTTTTCTCGGCGTAGATCATCATCGGTAGCATGATGAAAAAGCCAAGCGCCATGGTGGGTAAGTACACCCAGGCATGTTGGCTCAGTGAAGTTAGGCCAACATTGGCCAAAAGGCTAGGTAAAACGAGAAACAGGCCGGTCATCAAAAAGTGCAGTAAAAACACGCTGAAGTTAAATGGCCATTTATTGCCAACAACCGCGCTGAATACGGCTCGTATTTGAATGGCTTGCAGGTTCTTTTGGTGTTGTTCAGGCACCCATAAGCTTACCAGCATGCCAAGAGCGGCTAGGCCACTAGTAAAATAAAAGAGCCCGCTTAGCCCGATTGCGTCATATAACACGGGGCCAATAAATAACGACAGGCCAAAGGCTAGGCCGATAACCATGCCCAGAACGGCCATGGCTTTGCTGCGATCTTCTACGGGAGTTAAGTCGGCGGCCCAAGCCAAGATGGCGCTGGATACCGCTCCGGCTCCTTGAAGAGCGCGGCCTAAAATGACGCCCCAGATGCTATCGCTCATGCCAGCTATGATGCCGCCAGCTGCAAAAAGCAGTAGGCCAAACAAGACCAAAGGTCTGCGCCCATAACGGTCGGACAACATGCCAAATGGTAGCTGAAGCAAGGCTTGAAATAGGCCATAAATGCCGATCGCAAGGCCAATTCGAGTCCAGTTTGATTCGGCCAAGTCTTGTCCCGCAATGGCAAAAACCGGAAGAAACATAAACAAGCCCAACATTCGCGAAAAAATGATGGTTGCGAGCAGGGCAATGGAGGATTTATTTGCAATAGCCATGAATTGCTAGAAAGGATTTGATTCAGAGATTTAAAAGTCATCGAACTATACTTTATACTGGCTGTTTTCTCAATTGGTGGTTACTCCGTGGATAAGATTACGATCCGAGGCGCAAGAACACATAATCTCAAGAATGTAGATATCGATATTCCGCGTGATAAGCTCGTGGTGATCACAGGCTTGTCGGGCTCGGGCAAGTCCTCATTAGCGTTTGATACTCTGTATGCAGAAGGCCAGCGCCGCTATGTTGAATCGTTGTCGACCTATGCGCGACAATTCCTGTCGATGATGGATAAGCCAGATGTTGATCATATTGAGGGTTTATCTCCGGCTATTTCGATTGAGCAAAAAACCACCTCGCATAATCCGCGCTCAACGGTTGGCACGATTACGGAAATTTACGATTACCTGCGCTTATTATTTGCACGAGTCGGTGAGCCGCGTTGCCCCGTTCATGATGAAACCTTGGCGGCGCAGACGGTCAGCCAGATGGTGGATCAGATCATGGCTCAGCCTGAAGGCGGCAAATTTATGTTGCTGGCGCCTTTGGTTAAGGATCGAAAGGGCGAGCATTTGGCCGTGTTTAATAAGCTGCGCAACGAGGGCTATATTCGCGTTCGTGTCGATGGCGATATCTATGAGCTGGACGAAGTACCTGAGCTGAATAAAAAGCTGAAACACACCATTGAGGTCGTGGTTGATCGCTTTAAAATCAAGGCCGATATTGCCACTCGTTTGGCGGATTCGGTTGAAACGGCGCTCAATTTATCCAACGGTTTGGCGTTGCTGAGCAATATGGAAGATGCCAGTGATGAAATCATCTTCTCTTCGCGATTTGCTTGCCCTCATTGTGGTTATAGCTTAACGGAGCTTGAGCCGCGTTTGTTCTCCTTTAATAACCCAGCGGGCGCTTGTCCGACCTGTGATGGCTTGGGAACCTTGCAACAGTTTGATCTGGATAAGTTGATTCATCAGCCTGAGTTGCCGCTATCTCAAGGTGCAATTAGCTTATGGAGTCGCAATAGTGCTTGGCATTATCAGATGCTGGAGTCGCTGGCGACGCATTATGATTTTTCAATGGACAC
>JBPEWS010000118.1:0-1688 GCA_052032465.1 Pseudomonadales bacterium | reverse complement strand
CAATATTATCGGGTGCTTGGCGATTCATGCTCACGCTCTAGCGCGTCATGCTCGCTGAAAAAGTCCGCTAGTTTAGCTAAATCTCGGCTGCGTTGCATATCGGGCAAGCTCATTAAAAAAGTTTGGCCATAACTTTTTTGACATAGCCTAGGGTCAGCAATAATTACTACACCGCTATCATCATGGCTTCGGATAAGCCGTCCTACGCCCTGCTTTAGGCGAATCACGGCCTGCGGGATAGAAAACTCCCAAAATGTTGATTTACCTTGGCGTTTCAACCAAGCATCGCGAGCTTTTACCATCGGGTCATCCGGTGAGGCAAAAGGTAGTCGATCAATAATCACGCAGCGCAGATCATCACCAACCACATCAACGCCTTCCCAAAAGCTCGCGGTACCAACGAGCACCGCGGGTTGCTGCTGTCGAAAGTCTTTCAACAACTGTTCCTTGCTGCTTTCGCCTTGTACAAAAACTGTCAGCCACGGCATGCGCCTTAACTCCGTGGCAATATCCTCCAAAACGCGATGAGCTGTGCATAAAACAAAGCAGCGCCCCTGCGTGCGCTTGACAACTTGAGCCACAATTTTTTTAAACTCGTCGTTATAGTGTTTCGCTGATGGTTGAGGCAGGCCACGCGGATTAATCAGCAGCGCTTGTTTTTGAAAATCAAATGGGCTCTCAAGCACCAAGCTGGTCATCTTGTCGGTTTGCTGAAGGCCAAGCTCCTGAGAAAAATAATGCGTATTCTTATGGGTCGCTAACGTAGCTGAAGTAAAAATCCAACTATTGCCATGCGACTGCATCATTTGTGCAAAAGGCTCACCCACATCCATTGGGGTTCGATGCAGCATAAAGCTTTTGCTGAATGTTTCATTCCAATACAGCGCGCCCTCATCTTGGTCAGGTAAGACTTTTTTTAATGCGTCCGCCATGCGCTGCGTGCGCTCAGCACACTTTTCAAGGCCTTCAGAGCGAACTCGCGCTTCCTCAAAACGCTCTTCAAGCTCAGCTAAGGTATGCGAAATAGACTCAAAAATAGGCTGTGCCGCTCGGTCTTCTTGTCGCCATTCGGCTCGCCTTTGGCTATCGCCAAAACTGCTTCTTGCGGTGTCTATCTGGCTTTTGAGTTGGTTGCTTAAGCTCATCAGCTCAATATCATCGGTCGCAACCTGGCTTTGCTCCATTTGAATATCTGCGATCAAATTATGCACTTGGCGCGAGCTAAACTGCTGTCCAAAAAACAGTCTTGCAGTATCAGGTAGCTGATGCGCCTCATCAATAATGACCGTTTCCATATTGGGCAATAAAGAGCCAAAACCCTCCTCTTTCAATAAAAAGTCGGAAAAGAGCAAGTGGTGGTTCACCACCACAATATCCGCCTCCATCGCCCGTTTTCTGGCCGCATAAACAAAGCAGGTTTCAAACTGATCACAATCGCTGCCTAAACAGTTATCCACCGTGCTGGTCGCGTAACTCCATGCCGCTGATTGCTCTGAGACATTATCTAGCTCGGCAATATCACCGGTGCCAGTTTCCAGTGACCATGTGCGTATCCTTTTGAAGTCATTAAACGCTTGGCGACTAGGCAGCTGCAGTGATTCGTACTCAAAGCGTTCAATACGATATTGGCATAGATAATTTGATCGGCCCTTGAGTAAGGCATGTTTCGGGTGTTTTCCCAAAGCTCG
>JBPEWS010000117.1:0-1715 GCA_052032465.1 Pseudomonadales bacterium | reverse complement strand
CATCGTGCTAGACCCGGTTAATCAGCGAGTTATTCATAACGCCTTATCTCAAGGTCAGAAAGATTATGTCGGCGGTAACTGTACAGTCAGTTTAATGCTGATGGCAATGGGTGGCTTGTTTGAACAAGGTCTCGTTGAATGGGTAACTTCAATGACTTACCAAGCCGCTTCAGGTGCTGGCGCAAAGAACATGCGCGAGCTACTAACACAAATGGGACAATTACAGACTTCAGTTGCTGATGATTTAGCTGATCCTAAATCCTCTATTATTGAGCTTGACCGCAAAGTTACTGAGTTTATGCGCAGTAATGATATGGCGACTAATGAGTTTGGTTATCCGCTGGCGGGCAGCTTGCTTCCTTATATTGACCGTGAGCTGGCTAATAAGCAGAGCCGCGAAGAGTGGAAGGCGCAGGCTGAAACGAACAAGATTTTGCAATCAGCAAAACCGATCATGATTGACGGCATTTGCGTTCGAGTTGGTGCATTGCGTTGTCATGCCCAAGCGCTAACCGTTAAGCTAAACAGTGATGTGCCATTGGATGAAATCGAGCAAATGCTGGATGAGGCAAATGCATGGTCTAAGGTTGTGCCGAATACTCGTGAGGCTTCATTGGCCGATTTAACACCAACGGCTGTCACTGGGACACTGCAAGTGCCTGTCGGTCGTTTGCGTAAGATGAACCTGGGTGGTCAGTATTTGAGCGCTTTTACCGTCGGCGACCAACTATTATGGGGTGCAGCGGAGCCAATCCGTCGTATGTTGATGATTCTTTTGCAAGGATAAATTGTAGGGAAATTGCAATTTTTAAACAAAAGCCCTGAGGTGCGGCCTTTACATGTCGCACCTATAAACGATATATTGACCGCTTAATTCTAGGTTTTAGATACATCAGCACAAGGCATAGGGGCAATATGCAGTTCTTTCGACTATTACAAATCGGTTCAATTTCCGCTCTTTTCTTTCTTATCAGCGTTAAAGTTTCAGCTTTAGGTGTTGGTGATTATCAAGTTAAATCGTATCTTAACGAGCCTCTATTGGTCGAAGCACCAATTCTCGATGCTCAGGGCGTAGACCCCGATACCATTAAAGTCGAGCTTGCGCATGACTTTTACTTCCAGCTATCTAAGCTTGAAAAGAAAGCGATTCATGACAAACTGCGCTTTAAAGTATGGTCGCGTGATGGTGAGCCTTATCTGGCGATCACGACAAGTGAGCCTGTCAATGAAGCCTTCCTAAAATTCATTACTCAGTTCAACTGGCCAAATGGTCGCCTTCTTAAAGAATTTACGGTTTTACTGGATCCGCCAACCTTTACGGATAATGTTCAAGTTGATTCTGTTCAGCCAGCAAATGTTGGTCAAGTTGTTGTTGCCCCGCAAGCAACTGTTTCAACGCCTGAATATGTAGAGCAGGCGCCGATCGTTGTCGCTGATCCTATTATTGAGCAAGAGTCGGTAATTATTGGCCAAACTCAGTATATCGAAGAGCCTGAAACAGTTTATACACCACAGCCAAGCTATGAAGACATGAGTGTTCCGCCAAGCATGCGCAGTGGCTCTGATATGTCAACATTCTCATCATCTGTACCACAATCAGTTCCGCAGTCTACAGCGAGTGAGCAACTGTATTTTGAAGATGAAGTGGTCGTTCAAGATAGCTATATCGTTGAAGAAAGCTATATTATTGAAGAAAGCTATGCACCAACTGAAGT
>JBPEWS010000116.1:0-3790 GCA_052032465.1 Pseudomonadales bacterium | reverse complement strand
GCACCGACGGCACCGCTTGGCGCATCACCGCGCAAAACGACCAAACGCGAAATATCGTTAGCTTTATAGCCATCTAATAACTCAGTGAGTTCTTCTTTGCTATGTGCAATACAAGAGATGTGCGGCGCAGTATCAACACGATTTCCACTTTCACCTCGCACTATATCAATGGCTTTAAGCGTACGCTCACGCGTAGAGCCGCCTGCTCCGTAGGTAACGGAGAAAAACTCTGGTTTTTGTTTTGCCAGCTCATTACGAACTTGAGCGAGTTTTTCTAAACCCGCCTCTGTTTTCGGCGGAAAAAATTCAAAACTTAAACGTCTAGTCATTGTGTTCTCTTGTTAAATATCGTTTGCCGTAGCGTATTAAATCATTTGCCGCGCTTGCGTTTAGCATTGTAGATTGCCGCGTCACTCGCGCCTCGCAATGACGAAGTGAAGGCAACTAAACGTCTCGTCTTTTGAGAGATGTATGATTTTGCACGTTTTTCGTTAGCATTCATCTTCCCTTGCTCGAGTGCTTAGCGAAAAGTTGAAGAGCAAGGCGCGAGTCAATTTTTAAAGCGGAGTTTACTTCGAGTAAATGAGCATTTAAAAATTGGCTCGCAACGCAGCTATTCGGCTTTGCAGCAAGCACGCCCTCAGTTGTTACGAGAAGTTAGTACTTATACGCCTCTGGCTTATACGGACCTTCTTGCGGTACATTGATGTACTCAGCTTGGGTCTTGGTCAGTTTGGTCAATACGCCACCAAAGCCTTCAACCATATCTTTCGCGACTTCTTCGTCGAGCTTTTTCGGCAAGACTTTAACGTAGATATTTTGCGCTTTTTCCGCTTCTGGTAAATCAGCGAATTTCGCTTCATATAAGTACATTTGCGCCAATACTTGGTTCGCAAATGAGCCGTCCATGATGCGTGATGGGTGGCCTGTCGCGTTACCCAAGTTCACCAAGCGCCCTTCTGATAGCAAAATCAAGAAGTCGTTTTCTGCTTCGTTGCGATATACCTTGTGCACCTGCGGCTTAATCTCTTCCCACTGCCAGTTTGCGCGCATGTAGGCGGTATCGATTTCGTTGTCGAAGTGACCGATATTACACACAACCGCGCCCGTTTTAAGCGCTTGCAACATGCCGCTATCGCACACATTCACGTTGCCCGTTGTCGTCACGACCAAATCCGTGTTTTGCAACAATGCCGTGTTAATGCCTTGCGCTTGGTCGCCATTTACATAAGGCGAGACAATTTCAAAACCGTCCATACATGCCTGCATCGCGCAAATCGGATCGATTTCAGTCACTTTCACAATCATACCCTCTTGACGCAAAGAAGCCGCTGAGCCTTTACCTACATCACCGTAGCCAATGACAAGCGCTTTTTTACCTGCAAGCAAATGGTCCGTACCACGCTTAATCGCATCGCTGAGTGAGTGGCGACAGCCGTATTTGTTGTCGTTTTTCGCTTTAGTAACCGAGTCGTTCACGTTAATCGCAGGGACTTTCAACGTGCCTTTTTCAAGCATCTCAACCAAACGGTGAACGCCTGTGGTCGTCTCTTCTGAAATGCCGTGAATGTCGTTTAAAAGTTCTGGATATTTGCTGTGCACCATCTCTGTCAGATCGCCACCATCATCCAAAATCATGTTGGCATCCCACGGCGTATCGCCATCTTTTTCTGCCAAAATGGTCTGCTCAATACACCACAAAAACTCTTCTTCTGTCTCGCCTTTCCAAGCAAATACAGGAATGCCCGCTGCTGCAATCGCTGCTGCTGCGTGGTCTTGCGTTGAGAAAATATTACATGATGACCAACGTACCTCGGCACCTAAATCAACCAATGTTTCAATCAACACAGCCGTCTGGATAGTCATGTGAATACAACCCATAATTTTTGCGCCAGCCAGTGGCTTGTCATCACGGTACTTACGGCGCAAGGCCATCAATGCCGGCATTTCAGATTCGGCAATGGTAATCTCTTTGCGGCCAAACTCTGCCAAGCTCATGTCCGCGACTTGGTAATCGCTAAAGTTTTCTACTGTCTTAACTGCTACTGTCATGTTGTTACCTATTAATTCTGTTATTTCTATTTCAGCAAGGCGGCTTTATCTGTCGCCTCCCAGCTAAAGCCTTCACGGCCAAAGTGCCCATACGCCGCTGTCGGCTGATAAATTGGGCGACACAAGTCCAGCATTTCGATAATGCCACGAGGGCGAAGATCAAAATGCTCGCGAACTAAGGCTTCGATATCCGCCTCAGCTACGGTATTCGTACCAAACGTGTTGATACTGATCGAGGTAGGCTCTGCTACGCCAATCGCGTAAGACACTTGGATCTCACACTTATCAGCTAGGCCAGCTGCAACGATATTTTTTGCAACATATCGACCAGCGTAAGCCGCCGAGCGGTCTACCTTTGACGGGTCCTTACCCGAGAATGCGCCACCACCATGACGCGCCATGCCACCGTAGGTGTCAACAATGATCTTACGACCTGTTAAACCACAGTCACCTACTGGGCCGCCGATCACAAAAATACCCGTTGGGTTAATGTGATACAGCGTGTCTTTGCTCAGCCAATGTGCTGGCAATACCTCTTTGATGATCTCTTCCATCACCGCTTCTTTTAAGTCTTTTTGGCTAATGTCTGGGTCATGCTGCGTTGACAAAACCACCGCATCAATACCGACAGGCTTGCCGTTTTCGTAGCGGAAGCTGACTTGGCTCTTCGCATCAGGGCGCAACCAGCCAAGCTTGCCTGACTTACGCAGCTCCGCCTGCTTTTGCACAATGCGGTGGCTGTAGTAAATTGGCGCTGGCATCAACGCATCGGTTTCGTTGGTGGCGTAACCAAACATGAGTCCTTGGTCGCCTGCACCTAGATCTTTGTTATCTGCCTCATCAACGCCCACGGCAATATCCGCTGACTGCTTACCAATGGCGTTTAAAAAAGCACAAGTCTTACCATCAAAACCCACATCGCTGCTGTCATAACCGATATTAACCACGGTATCACGCACTAAGTCCTCGATATCCAGATCACCTTGGGTGCGAACCTCGCCCGCCACCATAATAAAACCTGTCTTAGCTACCGTTTCAACGGCGACACGCGCCTTAGGGTCTTGCGCTAAAATATGATCCAAAACAGCATCAGACACCTGATCACAGATCTTATCTGGATGACCTTCCGAAACAGATTCCGAGGTAAAAACCTTGTAATCACTCATGCTTTTCTCCTACAAAAAAACGTAATCTACTTTAAGTTTAAAAACCATTACGTAAGCGCCTTAAAATTAGTGAGCACTTACTACCTTTTGCGTTTCGACAGCTAGTGGCTTTCGGTAGACGGAATAAAACACCTGAAAACCATTTCGCAAACCAGAAAACACCAAATTCTCATGGATCAGCCCTTGCTGACGCATCCAACGATGCAACTGCTCAGGGTCAAACCCCATCCACAAATCACCACAATGCGTTTGCGCCCATGCCTGCTCATGCTGAACCAAATCACACAACACGATCACGCCACCCGGCGCCAACATTTTTGCTATGTTTTTGATCGCCTGTGCTGGCGATGGCAAATGATGAAGCACCATATTCAACACAATGGCGTCAAAAAACTGCCAAGTCTGTGCTCGCTGAATATCCGCCTGCACCCAATGTACACGCTCAGCCATGCCTTCTTGCTCAAGCTGCGCTTTTGCCTTGGCCAACATCACCGGCGCATATTCCACCGCCGTGACCGACTCAAACAGTGCCAGCAACTGCGTTAAAAAACCGCCTTCGCCAACGCCTACCT
>JBPEWS010000115.1:0-4253 GCA_052032465.1 Pseudomonadales bacterium | reverse complement strand
GGCGAGAATGCAAAATGGTTGGTTGAACAGGATGTCTGTGGTGTGACCTTGTTTAATGGTGAGATCATTGCGATTACGCCGCCAAACTTTGTCGAGCTGGAAATCGTTGAGACAGACCCGGGCCTAAAAGGTGATACAGCGGGTACAGGTGGTAAGCCTGCAACACTTTCAACGGGTGCCGTGGTTCGTATTCCGTTGTTTGTTCAGCAAGGCGAGATCATTCGTGTTGACACACGCACGGGAGAATACGCGAGCCGCGTAAAGGACTAAGGCGAGCCTGTGAACTGGCAAGCCAGCTGCGAGCTTGAAGCGATTCAGGCTCGCGCTATGCTTAACCAAAAAATCCGAGCTTTTTTTTATGCTCGGCAAGTGCTTGAGGTGGAAACCCCGTTAATCGGTGAGCCCGTTACCGATGTTTTTATTGAAAGCTTTTCTGTTTATTTCCCCTCTTTTTCTGAGCCTTCTAGGCTGCATGGCTTTTTGCAAAGCTCTCCTGAGTATTATTTAAAACGATTATTGGCCAGCGGTGCGGGTGATATTTATCAGCTCGGCAAGGTGTTTCGCGCTGAAGAGTCAGGGCGTTTTCATAGTGGCGAATTTACCATGCTGGAATGGTACCGCGTGGGTTGGTCGTTAGCGCAGTTAATCGATGAAGTTTTAGCCTTGCTCGACAGTGTTGGGCTTGTCACTCAAGAAGCTCAGCACTTTCGTTATAACGAGCTATTTAAACAGTTTGCGCAATTAGACTTAAGCACAAGCTCGCTCAGTGCATTACAAGCACGCTGTCAGCCTTGGCTCGCTAATGATGCTGGCGCGTTGGATCGTGATTCTTGCCTTGATCTGATCATGACGCATGAGATTGAGCCCAAGTTAAGTGATATTCCCATCGCCGTGGTGACGGATTTTCCCGCAAGCCAAGCGGCATTAGCGAAAATTGACCCCGAGCGCCAAACTGCCTGTCGATTCGAGGTTTATGTCAACGGGGTGGAGCTGGCTAATGGATATGATGAGCTGCAAGATGCGCAACAGCTTCGAGCGCGCTTTGAGCAAAACCTGAAAAAGCGAGAGCAAACGCAAAAAGTGGCGCTGCCTATGCCAGAGGCCTTGTTAGCGGCTTTACCTCACATGCCGGCTTGTGTTGGTGTGGCGCTAGGGGTTGATCGTTTGCTGATGGCTTTAACTCAAAAGGCGCATATTCAGGATGTCTTGAGCTTTTCGCATTAGCTCAATGAATACTAAGTGCATGGAAATATTGAGCTTTTGTCTGCAATTGGCTATAACACCAAGTGTCGATGTCGAAGTCGATGAATGACAAAGAAGTGAAACAAATTAAGTCGAATTAAACGCTAAGGAGCAGGTGATAGGATGCATTTTTATACACAGATTAAAACTCAATTTCAGGCGCAGTGGATTCGACTCATTTGCTGTGTCAGCTTCCTAAGCTTTTTATTAATCAATAGCGCCTCGGCGGCAGATCGCTGGGAGTCGCCGATCTATCAAGACTTTGATCAGTGGAAAATGGAGTTTTCATCACTTGCTGATCAGGCTAATCAAACGTTCACGAATGTGCAGGTCGGGGCATTACCATTGCCTGAGGTGGATGGCCAAGCGTTTGCAATTGATTATCTGTATCTGCCGGCAGCGCTTGAAACAAAAAACTTAGTGATACTTAATTCAGGGATCCATGGGGTGGAGGCTCCCGCAGGTGTGCATATTCAGCATGATGTTCTGCGAAAACTGCTCGATGACCAAACCGCATTGAGTTTTAATCTGGAGCAAACATCGGTTTTGATGATTCATGTTATGAACCCTTATGGCTCAGCTAAGCTTCGCCGTTTTGACGAGGCGAATATCGATATGAATCGTAACTGCTTTGATGCGGCTCAGGCGGATACCTTTGGCTTTCCGGGCTTGTCCATTGAGAACCCAGAGTATGATTCACTGAGCGACTTTTTTGTGGATAAAGTCAGCTATATTGATTTGGTGATAAAGGCGGTGAATCCTGGGATTCCGTATTTTGAAAAGGCCCTAAGCGGCCAGTATCAGTATCCCAAGGGGATTTACTATGGTGGCGTTGATGTGAATCCTGCCTGCCGAGCGGTTCAAGGCTTGATGGAAGAGATAATTCTTGAACATACCAACGTGGCAATCTTTGATATTCATACGGGTTTGGGTAGCAAAGGCATTAACCAGATATTAGTGAATCCACTGCCCGAGAATGCAACGAATGAAGATCAGTTAGCTTTTGATCGCGAAGTGGCAACGCTGTTTACACTGTTTCCTGATGAAGAATGCGATGAGCTTTGCGAAGTGCAACTGCCTAGCGAGGAAAGCTTTGAATCCACGGGTGATTTTACTCAATGGGTGTATCAAAGGTTTCCTGAGAAGCGCAGGCTTGGCACCGTGGTCTCAGCGACAGCGGAAATTGGCACGAATGGGCCGATCGCTATCATTGAAACGATTATCAATGAAAATGTTTGTACTCAGTACGTTGAAAAATGCTCAGAGGCCGAGCTGAATGCGCGTCGACAAAAGCTTGCCGCGGCATTTAACCTTAAGCAAAATCGCCAATGGGTGAATCAGGTTTTTGCGATCAGTGAGCAAATGTGGCTGGCGCTTTCTCGGTTTTCACAGCTTTAAACGCAGCAGATCGAGATAAAGGCTTGAAAACTGGAGGAAATCCTCTATAATTCGCTCTCTTTTTCGGCTTGAATGTTCGCGTTTGGGCGAGCTGCCAAAAAAAGAAAACACAGTAACAGCTTGTTTTAGCTGGTTTTTTAAACAGTGGAGCAGAATTATGTACGCAGTTATTCGTACAGGCGGTAAGCAGTACCGTGTACAAGAGGGTGATACCCTAAAGATTGAAATGCTAAAAGCTGATAAAGGCGAAAGCATCACATTTGACGAAGTTTTACTTGCTGGTGAAGGCGAGGGCATCAAGATTGGCGCTCCTTTGCTAGAAGGCGCTTCAGTATCGGCAGAAGTGACTAATATTGGTCGTCACGAAAAGATTCGTATCGTGAAATTCCGTCGTCGTAAGCATTCACGCAAGCAGCAAGGTCACCGTCAGTGGTTCACTGAGGTGAAGATTACAGGTATCAACGCATAATCGCGCTGATCTAAAGTTTTTAAAAAGTAGAGGTGTACAATGGCTCATAAGAAGGCAGTTGGTAGTACCAGAAACGGTCGCGATTCCGAAAGTAAACGATTAGGCGTTAAGCTTTTCGGCGGCCAAAAAGCGGTTCCAGGTAACATCATTATTCGTCAACGTGGTACAAAATATCACGCGGGTGAAGGCGTTGGTATCGGTAAAGATCACACGATCTTTGCAACACGCGAAGGTAAAGTTCAGTTCCAAATTAAAGGCCCACATAACCGTCAATTCGTTTCGGTTGTAGAAGCTTAATTTAGAGCTCAGCAAATACTCAAGCCCCGCTAGCGTTTTGTTAGCGGGGCTTTTGCGTATTTACGCAGACAAAGATTCCCATGTTCGGGAGTTAGGTTACAATATCAGCAAGGCCATAATGGCCAAGACCACTGAGAGTGAAAAAGCATGAAGTTTGTTGATGAGGCAGTCATTTCTGTTGAGGCGGGCAAGGGCGGCAATGGCTGCATGAGCTTTCGCCGTGAAAAGTTTATTGAGTATGGAGGCCCAGATGGCGGCGACGGTGGTCGTGGTGGCGATGTGGTGCTTGAAGCCGATGAAAACTTAAATACGCTGATCGATTACCGCTATCAAAAAAGCTATAAGGCTGAAAATGGTCAGGGCGGTATGGGCCGTAATATGACGGGCCGCAGTGGCGAAGATATTATTCTTAAAGTGCCTGTGGGCACAACAGTGGTTGAAGAGCATTCGGATCAGGTCATTCTTGACTTAACTCACCACGGTGAGCGCAAGGTGCTATGTGATGGCGGCAAAGGCGGTTTAGGTAATATTCACTTCAAAAGCTCGACTAATCGTGCGCCAAGAAAAACCACCAAGGGCAAGCCGGGGGAAGCTTTTTCTGTGCGTTTGCAGCTTCAGGTCTTGGCCGATGTGGGGTTGCTTGGCTTGCCTAATGCCGGTAAGTCGACACTGGTTGATGCCATTACTGGCGCTAAGCCGAAAATTGCGGATTATCCGTTTACCACGTTGATTCCTCAATTAGGCGTTGTTCGCGTTGATGCGATGCGCAGCTTTGTGATTGCCGATATTCCGGGTTTAATTGCTGGTGCCTCTGAGGGACATGGGCTTGGTTTTCGCTTTTTGAAGC
>JBPEWS010000114.1:0-6137 GCA_052032465.1 Pseudomonadales bacterium | reverse complement strand
TAATGTAGGCGCACCCAGATGCCAAGTTGTGAAAGTGCTTGGCATAAATGATAAAGGTCGGATTTCACCGGTTGGCCCTGCCAGAAATCCGTCTGATATCGAAGATCAACGCCATAGGCGCTGGTATCTTGTGAAATGATTAATAGCTCCTTTACACCGGCTGCTGCCAAACGCTCAGCTTCATTTAGGATGTCGGCCACCGGGCGGCTAACGAGTTTTCCGCGCAAATCAGGAATAATGCAGAACGTACAGCTATGGTTGCAGCCTTCAGAGATTTTTAGATAGGCGTAATGACGAGGTGTCAGCTTAATTCCTTGATCAGGGACTAAGTCGATGTGCGGATTGTGCTTTGCTACGTTAGGTGCATGAGTGCGCACCGCATTGAGTACGTCCTCATATTGCTGAGGGCCGGATACAGCTAATACATCTGGGTAGTGTGAAGTAATCTCTTCACTCTTTTTTCCCATGCAGCCGGTTACGATCACTTTACCATTTTCGGACAAGGCTTCACGGATCGTTGTTAAGGATTCTTCTTTTGCAGCGTCAATGAAACCACATGTGTTCACAATGACGAGTTCAGCATCTTCGTATTGGTTGGTTAGTTCGTAACCGTCGGTTTTTAGTTGTGTGAGAATACGCTCAGAATCGACAAGTGCCTTGGGACAGCCCAAACTCACCATGCCAATTTTTGTGCAAATAGCATCTTGGGGATCTTTCATTATTGTTAATACATGTGTTAAATTAGGAACCTGTGTTGGGAAATGTAACTTTATCGTAATAGTTATAAGCTATTGTGATAAATCCATTACAATGCCCATGTCACGAATGACATATAACTTAGTTTACAACAGGAGAAGGTAGATGTCTCAATTTAACTTTATCAAAACTGTAGCAGTTGCAGCACCGCTTGCACTTGCTATTTCAGCTGCAAACGCTGAGCGTTCAGGTTTCACCCTGACGCCTATGGTTGCATTCCAAACATATGACGTGGAATTCGAAGACGGTTTAGCGGGCGGCCTAGGTTTAGGTTATCGTTTTACTGAGTCTTTCGGTGTTGAACTTGCAGGTTTCATGGCAAACGTTGATATCAACGAAGTTGCTTCTGACAAAGCGCGTTTCTCAAACAATAACGGCGTACAAGACGATGGCTCTGTTGACACATGGTCATGGCGCTTTGATGCTCAATACATCCTTTCACCGGGTTCTTTCTCTCCTTACATCGCAGCTAGCATCGGTGAGATCAAGCTTGATTCAGCACCAGCAGGTGCAGCCGCTGATAACGGTGGTAAGTTCAACCAAGCTGGTGTTGGCGGTGGTTTCATTATCCCAGTAGCTGACAACCTAGACGTGCGTTTTGATGCGCGTTACCTTGCATGGGACATGGCTGACGGCGTGAACGAAATTGACGATTCACAAATGTCTCTAGGTCTTGCATGGTTGCCATTTGCAGCTAAAGAAGTTGCAGTAGTTGAAGAAGTTGTTGAGCCAATGGACAGCGATTTTGACGGCGTGATGGACGATGCTGACCAGTGCCCAGGTACTGAAGCAGGTCTAGTTGTTGATAGCGTTGGTTGCCCAATGGACAGCGACGCAGACGGTATCTTCGACGGTGCTGACCAGTGTCCTAACACTCCAGCAGGCGCTGTTGTAGACGCGACAGGTTGTGAAGTTGTTGTTACTGATAACGACGCTGACGGCGTGATGGATGATGTTGACCAATGTCTTAACACTCCAGCGGGTGTTGCAGTTGATGAGACTGGTTGTCACAAAATGCTTGCAGAGCAAACAGTTAGCATGAAGCTAGAAGTGTTCTTCGCTTCAGGTTCTGCGAACTTGACTCCTGAGTCTTATGCTGAAATCGAGCGTCTTGCGAGCTTCATGAGCGAATACCCAACAACTGACGTTGTGGTTGAAGGTCATACTGATAGCCAAGGTGCTGCAGCATTCAACAAAAAGCTTTCTCAGCAACGTGCTGATTCAGTAGCAAACGCTCTAGTTAACCAGTATGGTGTTGAAGCTAGCCGCGTTGCTTCTGTAGGCTATGGCGAAGACTACCCAATCGCTGACAACGGTACTAAAGCGGGTCGTGCGCTTAACCGTCGCGTAGTTGCGGTAATCAACGAAACAATTCAAGTTGAGCAATAATCTCTACTAACTGTACGACTTAAAAAGCGGCTCCTCGGAGCCGCTTTTTTTATGCCTATTGATGAATGCTTTGCGTGGCGCTTGCGTGTTGATTCGAGTTGTTTAACAATAGGTCAAAACTTAGGGAGACGTGTTTTGAAAAAGCTTTATGTTTGTGGCGCTTTGGCCGTCATGATGTCATCGGTTTGCGCTGAGCCGCAGCGAATGGCAGTAAGCGGGCTTATGGGGTATCAAACATTTGATGACCAGTTTAAGAACGACATGGTGTTTGGCGTTGGTTTTGGCATTTACCTGACTCCGACGTTTGAACTTGAATGGTTGGGCCAATACAGTAGTGCCAAAATTAAAGACACGGGCTCGCCTATAAACCGCTTTAGCAATACAGATAATTTAGATAAGGGCTCTGTTGAAGTGTATCAAACCCGCGTTGATCTTAAGTATCATGTTCCTACGACCAGCCTTGTAAAGCCGTATTTGATTGGTGGTTTTGGTGTCATCATGATTGAGGCCAATGGCCAAGGGGATAATTCCAATGGTACGTTGCCTAAAGCGACCTCAGGAAATTTTAATGTGCCTAATGTAGGCCTAGGTTTTGAAGTGCCGATTGAGCCACAGTTGAATTTTCGCGCTGATGCTCGTTACCTTGCTTGGGATATGCATCATGGTGTCAATGAGGTCGACGATCTGCAGTTGAATGTAGGCGTTGTTTACGGATTCGGTGAAACGGTCATGAAGAGCGATGCAGCTCGCTCAGGTTTTGAGCCAGTTCCCGTTGAGGAAGTTGAAGAGAGTCAAGCCGCTGAGGACGCGGCGTTTTAGCGACATCGCAGCGAAATAAATGGGCATGAGCCGCTTATCGCTGCATGCGAGGCGGCTTGTGACTAGATGGGTAGTCTTTCGATTTTGATATGCTCTAATAGTGCTTCGAAGTCTTCTTGGCGCATCAGTTTGCCTAAGTATTGATGCTGACGTTTGATGGCTTCTTTTGCGCTGAGTTGCTTGGTTTCCAGTAGTTCATCTTTAAAATAATCAGAAATTGGCAAAGCCTCGATTTGTTTGGGCTTAAGGCTTACAAGAGCGATCGCCAGCTTTTGTAGTTCGTGCATAGCAGCTTTGCGTTTCGTCTTGCTGCAATCATCCTGTAGTATGGCGGCTATAACGTTTTTATCAATCATTTATCATGTCTCAAAATTTAGCTCATTATACCGATATTGCTGAGCATTTGCTTAAGCGAGCCAAACAAATTCAAGCGGATCATGTCGAGGTTCATATCCAAGGTGGTCAGGCAGCACGCATGTCAGCCAGACAAGGCGCCTTTGAAACACTTGAGTTTGAAACAACCGCGCATTTGTCGTTGACGGTGTATAAAGATCAAGCGCAAGGGGTTGCTTCAACCAATGTTCTTCAGCCGCAGGCCTTGGAGGATTGCGTTGAACAAGCGCTTGCTATTGCACGCTATTCTGAAAAAGATGCGTTTTTGGGGTTGGCACCAAAGGCAGATATGGCGTTTGAGTATCAAGACCCAGGTATCGATTTTAGCGAATCACTCCCAAATTTAGACACCATGCGCGATATTGCGCTTGAGCTTGATGACCTAAGCCAAATGGTATCCACAAAGCAAATTAAGGATGTGCGAAGCGAGGGCTCGGACATTTCCACTCATCAAGGTTTTCAAGTTTATGGCAATAGCCATGGCATGATTGGCTCATACAGCGGCAGCAGCGCGTCATGTTCCATTGGTGTGCTGGGGCAAAATGCACAAGGTATGGAGCAGGCCTACTGGTTTGACCGTGTGCGCAATTGGCCCGACATGCCAAGCATTGAGTTGTTTCAAAGCCAAGCGATTGAGCGTGTTCAACGAAAATTATCGGCCGAGCCTTTGGGGTCTCAAAAAGCACAGGTGATTTTCTCACCGGATATCGCCAAGCGCCTGTTTTCGCCCTTGTTTGGCGCGTTATCTGGTCGTAGCCAATATTTGAAAAACGGCTTCTTAGTTGAGAGCTTGGGACAAAGTATTCTGCCAGATTGGTTGACGATTTCGCACGATCCGCTAATTTCGGGTGGCTTATACAGCCTGCCGTTTGATGCCGATGGCGTTAAGACGCGGCCATTAACGTTGATCCAATCAGGCATCGTTGAGCAATATGTGCTGGGTGACTACTCTGCTCGCCGCTTAGGAATGACTGTTAACGGTTGTGCGTCGGGCTTAAGAAATGTGCGCTTGGCGCATCCAACATTAAGTTTAGACGCGATGCTAAAAGACGCGGGTAAAGGTGTATACATTACCGAGTTGATGGGACAAGGCGTGAATACGATGACCGGTGATATGTCTCAAGCAGCTGCAGGTATTTGGTTTGAGGATGGGCAGTTAAGGCATGGGGTGAAAAACTTCACCCTGGCAGGCAACTTGAAGGATTTATACGCCAATATGCTTGGCATTGCAGATGATACGGATACGCGGGGGAACTTGCATTGTGGTAGCCTTTGGGTTGGCCCAATGACCCTAGCGGGTATGGCTGGCGAATTGGAGTAAAGCCCAAGCCACTATTTGCAAGGCCGCGAGGGTTAAAAATAGGCTTGGTATACTGAGCCCAGCCAGCTCAATCATGACAATGGCGAAAACCGAGGCCAATATCATAAATAGGGCATTGCTGATATTGCTGGCTGAAATAATACGCGCCAAGTAAGCCGGTGGTGAGCGCAGTTGAAGTAAGCTTAGTAACGGCACCACGAAGATCCCGGCTAAGGCGCCAAGAATGAGCACGTCCGCCATAAACCTCAGGCTCGATGCACTCTGAAATAACGATTGTGCGGATGTAAGCTGTCCTAAGTTGCTGATGCAGCAAAAATAAAATTCGATCAAAAAAACAGCGATCAATGCACTGGCCAGTCGGCTCCATTTTAGGGTGAACTCATTCTTTGATAGGCTTTTGCATAATACGGCGCCGATACCAATGCCGATGGCGAATAAAGCCAGAACAATGTTCAGCACGGTAGTGTCTCCGCCTAAGTCGTCGGCCACGAGCTTTGGAAGCTGGCTAAGTAAGCAAATGCCCAAAAACCAAAACCACGAAATGCCCAAAATCAATGTTTTTGCCCCTGGTGTATGTCGGCAATAGCGGAATAACTGAATGGATTCGGTGATCGGATTGAGGCGTAATATTAAGTTGGGGTCGGCAACGGTTGTTTTAGGAATATACTGAGCGCTAAGGCGGCCTAAGCAGGCAAGCAGCAGCACAAATAGGCTTACGGCTTCGGCAACACTTAGGCTAAATGCGTGAATGGCAAGCCCAGCGAGGATCGCGCCAAAAATGATGGCTGAGAACGTGCCGAGCTGGAGCCAGCCATTGGCCAGCATCAACTGGCGCTCTGGGATATGTTTGGGTAAGTAGGCGTATTTAATCGGGCTAAAAAAGGTGGATTGCACGCCAGTGAGCAACAGTGCGATTAATAACCCCCAAAACCACTGGAAAAAAAAGCTCGCGGCGACGAGAAGCATGATCAAAATTTCGGCGTTTTTGATGCGCCGAATTAGCGTAGCAGACTCATATTTATCAGCGATCTGGCCGGCTAAAAATGACAATAAAAAATAGGGCAAAATAAATAATGCCGCTGAAATATTATTAAAAACAGTCGCGTCCATGCCGCCATGCCAGCTGATTAGGGAAAAAGTGACCAGATAGAGTAGGGCTTGTTTATAGACATTGTCGTTGAGCGCGCCAAAAAACTGCGTCATAAAGAAAGGCAGAAAGCGGCGATCAGACAGCAAGTTGTTATTTGACATGCAGTTTTTCCAACTAAAAATGGTATGATGCGCCATTGACTGTGAAATTACGAGGAAAGCTGGTGACACCTGAGCGCTTTGAGAAAATTAAACGTATGCTAGATCAGCGTCAAGCCGATCTAACGGTGATTATGGAAGAGGTCCATAAGAGTCATAACCTTTCTGCCATTATTCGAACCTGTGATGCGATGGGTGTGGCCTATGCCCA
>JBPEWS010000113.1:0-3714 GCA_052032465.1 Pseudomonadales bacterium | reverse complement strand
AGCAAGATGGCAATATGGGTTTTACCGTACTGCGTTGCCAAGCGATAAAGGATGAGCGTCACCATGAGCCCTAAGCTGAACGCAAACAATGGCGTGAGACCCAATATTAGCCAAGAAGGCACAAGGAGCCGTTGAGTTAATTCATGTGTAAAGACAATAGCAATTCCAGCGCCTAAGGCGGCTCCAGAGGAAATGCCAATGAGGCTTGGGTCAGCCAGAGGGTTTCGAAATAAGCCTTGCATTGCTGCACCGCAGATACCGAGGCAAGCACCGACGATCAGCGTGAGTAAGGTTCTTGGTAAGCGGATTTGCCAGAAAACGAGATAATCGTGGCTGTCAGGATCAAGCAGTTGATTTGCATTTAATGTGTAGGACCCAACCGAAGCTGACAATAGAAATGCTAAGAAAAGAACGATAACTATAATGAGGGTGGGCAAGGTGTTGGAACGTTTAGTCATGAGAATATGTATTAATATTCAAAGGACTAATCCAGTTTCAGCAATAGGTAGCCTGACTGCGAAAACAAAATGTCGGCTGGCCCGTATTTTTCAGCATTGGAGATTTTGGTGAACACAATTTCGCCTGATACAGGTTTGCGCTTAGGGGTTACCGCGCCGCGATATACCGCAAAAGTCGGGAAGGTGATGCCATGCATAACGACGGTTTGATCATATTGGCGAGCTAATATACCGGCCTGTTTAACGGCATCTTGTTTGGTGTTTAGGGCATAAGGGACGATCAAAGTCACCACAACGAGTGTATGCAGCCATGCAAAGGCTAATAGTGAATTAATCAAGCTTCGGGGTTTGGTGTACCAAATGAGGGCAACGAGGGCGATTAAAGCGCCAACACCAGCTGAATAGCTCCAGTGGTAATACAGCTGGGCATCTTCTAGCTGGGTTTTTACGAACAGCTTGTTTTGAGCTTCAGCAACATAAGGCAGGACTAATGGCAATAAAAACGCTAAGACTAACCAGATAAGAATCGGGATAAAGGTCAGGCGGTAGGAAAGCAGCTCTCGATGGTATTTACCCATAAGAATAAACAGCGGCGTTGCTCCATAGAGCACGTAATGAGGCAGCTGGGTGCCTGAAAGGCTAAAAAAGACAAACACAAAAACAAACCACAGCCACATCCATGTATCAAAGGCTTTGCCGTGAAATAAGGTGCGTAATCGACGAAGCGTGTTAAGGAACAGCCCAGTCAGGGGTAATAAAATCACCGGCAATAGTAAAAGGTAGTAAAAAATTGAGCCGCCATGCTGCTCCATCGTCTCGGAAAAGCGCTCAACATTGTGCTTAAAAATAAAGCCATCAATGAACAGCATGCCTTGATCAAGATATTCAAGAACATACCAAGGCAAAGCGATAGCCAGTGTGATCATCCAGCCAACAGGGTTGAAGGCCAAGCGCCAAAAACGCGGCCATGATCGCATCATCAAGGTATAGATTAAGGTCACAGCACCCGGCACTAAGACGGCTATGGGGCCTTTGGTTAAAAGCCCAAGGCCAATGAAAGCATAGCCCCAGTAGCTGTATTTTTTTTCGCCTGTCTCGAAGAATTTATAGCCGGATAACATGGTCATACAGAGCCAAAAATTGAGCAGGGCATCGGCCACGGCTGCGCGCCCGACAACAATAATATAGGCGCTGGTTGCCATGGCCGTCAGAGCGACAACGGCTGATTTCTTATCACAGTGTTGGCGAGTGAAAAAGTAAATGGCGAGCGCCCAAAGGCTGGCCATAATGGCTGATGGCAGTCGCAGGCCAAACTCATTGAGGCCGAAGATAGAAACACTCGCTGCTTGTAGCCAGTAAATTAAGATGGGTTTATCAAAGCGTAGCTCGCCGCCTAAGTAAGTGGTGATAAAATCTTGGCGAATCAGCATTTCCATCGTGGCTGCGCTAAAAGCGCCTTCATCTAAGTCCACCAGTGGAATAGCCCCAAGCCCCAGAAAAAAAGCAATAAACAGCAAAGAGATGATGAAGACAGGGTGTTCTATGCATGCCGTTAAGGCGTGGTCGAGTTGGCGGCGAAGGTTCATCTTATTGACTCGTCTAGGTATTGTCCTTGTTGGCACTCGAAGAATGGGTATCAGCTGAATTGGCGACAGGATCGCCTTGGTCTTTACTATGAATCGCACCGATCACATAACTTTGCTTTTGGTCAGATGTGGCATGATGACTTCGAGTTAAAATTTCGGCAATGATCCCTGTGCTGAGCATTTGAATAGCGCCCATGATAAACAGCACGCCAATCAATAGCATAGGCCGAGTACCGATATCATGGCCTAAAATGAATTTGTCAAAACCAAGGTAGGCAAGCATGAGGCCACCTACTGCACCCAGAAGCAGGCCGATCGAACCGAAAAAGTGGCCAGGACGATTTCGGTAGCGCATAAAGAACATGACCGATAAAAGGTCAATCAACACACGGAAGGTGCGTGAAATGCCATATTTTGATTCGCCAAACTGTCGGGCATGATGGCTAACAGGAATCTCGCCAATTCGTTTGCTCGAAGTAACCACGGCTGTCCAAGCTGGAATAAAGCGGTGCATTTCGCCGAGTAATTTGACTTGTTTGATCACTTTGCTGCGATAAATTTTTAGGCTACAACCATAGTCATGAAGCTGAACCCCTGTGATTTTTCCGATCAAGCGATTAGCGATTTTTGAAGGAATTTTGCGCAAGAATAAACCGTCTTTGCGTTTTTTTCGCCAGCCAACGAGTAAGTCGAGATCCTTATCTTTGAGCTCTTTAACCATCATTGGAATGTCTATCGGGTCATTTTGCAGATCGCCATCTAAAGTGGCAATGAGCTCGCCTTGCGCTTGATCGATACCGGCTTGCATTGCCGCCGTCTGACCAAAATTGCGTTGCAGCGCAACTAATTTAATGTCCATTGGGGATTGATCGATCAGAATTTGGGTGCGTTCCACCGTCTCATCTTGGCTACCATCATCCACCAAAATTACCTCAAAGTGCTCAAACGCTGTCAGCAGCGCTTCTTCGAGGCGTTTGACTAAGGCATGGACGCTGTCTTGTTCATTGTAGAGAGGGATGACGACAGATAAAGGGGTGCGATATGTTGCTTTCATAACCAATCGAGTGAACTTACATGTGCCTGCATTATACTGATTTTGCAGGTTTCGTGCGTATTTTATGCTAACATGCGCAAAAATTTACGTTTTACTTACCGTGTCAAAAAAAGCCCTTCTTCCACTGCTCAGCGTACTTGCTATTTTGGCTTATGGGATTGTCGTTGAGCAGGTTTGGTCATGGTCAGTATTATTCGATCGTTGGCAGTCTGTTGGCTGGTCGATCTTAGGTTTTTCGGTGGTGTTGATGCTATTGACCCACCTGATTCGAGGCTTTCGCTTTTATCACTTCTTTTTGCAAGACATGCCTAATCGAGGCCTTGGCACGTTTTTGCGCTTATTCAGCGTGTCGCAAACGCATAATTTTCTAAATTCATTATTACCTTTTCGCACAGGAGAGGTCAGCTTTCCAGTTTTGATGAAAACAGAATTTGCCTTACCCATGAGTCGAACGGCAGCAGGCTTGTTGTGGATGCGTATGTTAGATTTGCATGCTTTAGGCGTTTTTGCACTGATGATTATGCTGTATCGATTTTTGGGCTTATCGATTATGCTATGGCTGCTCATCCTGTTCGCTTTGATGATACCTTGGTTGGTTTTTGAGCTGGGCCAGCCC
>JBPEWS010000112.1:0-2853 GCA_052032465.1 Pseudomonadales bacterium | reverse complement strand
CTTAGGCCATCGAATGAAGCCCGATCATATTGCCTTCAGTGTCATAAACCATCGAGATAAAGCCATGCTCGCCAATGGGGAATTTCTCATGCTCCACCTTGCCACCTGCGGCCTCAACTCTTGCTTGCTCAATGGCGCAATCATCACAGGCAAAGTAGACCAAGGTTCCGCCAACGCCTGCTGTAACGCCCGGCATTTGCACTAGTGCACCCGAGGCGCCATAGGCTCCCATATCGGAAGGAAAACCCAACATTTCCATGCCCATGCCTTCCATGTGGCTCATGTCAATGACACTTAACTCGATGTCAAAAACTGCCTCGTAAAACGCTTTTGCACGCGGCATATTATCGACATAAATTTCAAACCAACCGATCGCATTGTTCATTGCATTTGCTCCCTAAAGAATTGAGTTAAATGGCCCTGTTACCTCATAGGTAATGCCTCGTCCGCTCGTGGCACGGCGCGAAAGAGTGCCGCGTTGCGAGCTGAAATACAGCCGCGAGCCATCAGGACTTAGCGCTGGGCCCGTGATCTCCGAGCCATCTTGCCCAACCACTTGCACCAAAGGCGAAACGGAGCGGTCAGCCCCGAGCACCACGATCTGCATATCACCGCCATCTTCGCCGACCAGCACGCTGCCGCGCTCAGACACCGTGACGTTATCAACGCCCGTTAAAATCGGCGTTGGCGACACATCGTCATCATAAATAATCGCTAATTGCTGGCTTTGCGTATTTAGCTCCCAAACGCGGTTATCACCCTTGGTCGTGAAATACACCAGCCCTTGATGATACCAAATGCCTTCACCGCCCTTAAACACCGTGGCATCCGCCACTTGGTGTCTTGTCGCGCTTTCGCCCAAAAGCAGCTTTGGCTCAGGGTTTGGAACATCAATCCAGTTCACATAACCGCTGGCATCCACGCTGGCGACTTGCAGCTGGCCTTCATCCAAGTTCAAGCGCTCACCGATATGTCCAGCGGCGATAAAACGATAAAAATTGCCGTCAGGCTCATCTTCCGTTAAATACACATGGCCCAAGATCGGGTCAATCGCCACCGCCTCATGCTTAAACATGCCTAGGGCAGGGCGCTTAATGGCTTTTTGCTGACCGAAAGGGTCACATTCCCAGGCATAACCACGCTCAAATTCCTCGCAGGAAATCCACGTGCCCCAAGGCGTTGGCCCGCCTGCACAGTTAATATTGGTGCCGCGTAAAATAGGATAGGCATCGATAATTTCACCCGCCGCATCAAAGCGCAATGCGCCAACACCACCCGTGACGGGCACCTCACTATTGGAGACATAAATCCAGCCGCCATCGTCAGTGGCAAATGTCGCGCCGCCATCAGGAAAGGTATGCCAGCGATAAAGCGAGTTCGCAACACGGCGCCCGCTGGTTGCCACCACCCGAGAGCTAAAACCCTCAGGCAAACGAAGCCCATTTGCATCAGGCTCGCCCAATGGGCCAATACTCACGGGGCTGGCGCTGGCCGCAACTAGCTGGCTGGTTTGCAATAAAGAGCCGCCAATAGCCAAAGACGCCGCTGATTGAATTAAACCTCGACCAAAAGCACGGCGAGACAAGGAGTGATTAAAAACAGAGGACATAGCGCATTCTCCTATCAGCAACACAGCAAAATGAAATAATGCAAACAGTATGCCACAGCTTTGTCACAGCGCCATGACAAGCAAAAGAGCAGTGCAGAGCTGGCGCTCCCGCAAAAGAAAAGCTAAGAATGAAAAGATATAGCGCCAAGTAAAGCGGCGCGAAAAAAGAAAGGCGAAGCCTGAGCGCAACGCCTAGCGTGCGCTTGTTATGCGCTGATGTATTTTAATACTTCGACCACTTGCTCAGGGCTTTGCGCCCAGGCGTGAGCCGCGCCATCGACTTCCTTGAGCGGGTGGATGATTGATTCATCGTGCAGCGTGATATAAGGCTTGCCGAGCGCCGCGCATTGCCCCGCATCAAAGGCCGCATTCCACTGCTTGTATTTGTCACCAAAGCGAATCACCGCAATATCACATTGTTTGATGAGTGTTTGAATACGCATTGCATTCACCTTTGCCGACTTGTGATCACGCCAAAAGCCCTCCGACTCAGGAGCTAACACATCACCCGCCGCATCGCTCGACTCGTGGTGGGTATTGGCCGACGTAAAGCGCATATCCAAACCCGCCGCCTTACAGCCGCTGATAATCTGCTCGCGCCAATCGGTATGAATTTCACCTGATAAATAGACCGTCCACGTCATCTCGCACCTCATCAAAAAACAAAAGCGCATTATTCCACACTTAACCCAGCGCGTCAGCTTGGTGTCATATGCCGCACCTCGCGTGGTAGCTTAGTTTGCTATCTTGTTAATCAATGGGCTAATCAAAACAAAGCAATATATGTGTTGCTTTTGGAGGGTTTGGCTCTGAATTTTTATCTAAAGAGTCACATATGTTGCTATTTTATTAAATAGAAACTAGTATATTTCTTTATGGGTTAAAGCAACTTATTTATTGACGTAATATGATGAACACACTACTTAAGCAACTCAAAAAAAGGCGTTTAGATTTAGACCTCAAGCAAAATGATATGCTGTTGCGAGTTGGTATGTCTCGCCAACAGTATCAACGGCTGGAGTCGAAAGGCAACCCGCGTCTGGATACGCTTGAATTGATAGCCAAAGGTCTCAATAGCGAGTTAATGCTCATTCCTAAGGAGAAGCTTGCCGCCGTGCTCGCCGTTTTAGAGGGTAGTGCGGATGATGCAAATGCCAATGAGGCTAACAATTCGCTCAACTATCAATCAGGCGCTAATCAACAAAACTCATCCAAGTCCGTGAGTGAAAAGAGTTTGTCTGATG
>JBPEWS010000111.1:0-3337 GCA_052032465.1 Pseudomonadales bacterium | reverse complement strand
CGTCTTTCGTTAGCGCCTTACAATACTCAGGCGGAAGTTGAACAGTTTTTAAAGGCGCTTGATCAGAGTTTAGCGCTATTGGCAGGATAATTATGGACATTAGTCATATCTTAGAAGGCTTAAATGATGCGCAGCGCGAGGCCGTTACCAGTGAAGCCCCAGCATTATTAGTATTGGCTGGAGCCGGAAGTGGCAAAACTCGCGTATTAGTGCATCGTATTGCTTGGCAAATCGAAGTGCTGGGCTTGAACCCGTTTTCAGTTTTGGCTGTTACATTTACCAATAAAGCAGCGCATGAGATGCGTCAGCGGATAGCAGAAATGATGGATCAACCCGTTAACGGCATGTGGGTGGGTACGTTTCATACCTTGGCTCATCGCTTTTTGCGTCGTCATTGGCAGGAGGCGGGTCTTCAGCAAAACTTTCAGATCATGGACAGCGAAGACCAGCAACGCTTGATCAAGCGTATTATCCGTGAGCTAAATTTAGACGAGAAAAAGTGGCCAGCAAAACAAGCTCAGTGGTTTATCAACGGCCAAAAAGATGAGGGCATTCGCGCCCATCATATGCAGGTGGGTAATAGTTTGTTTGATAAGATTCATCAGCAAATTTATGCCGCCTACGATGCCGCCTGTGATCGCCTTGGCTTGGTCGATTTCGCCGAATTATTGCTACGCTCACATGAGCTATGGCTTAAACATCCTGAGATTTTGGCGCATTATCAGCAGCGCTTTGGGCATATTCTGGTGGACGAATTTCAGGACACCAACACGATTCAATATGCTTGGCTTCGTTTACTCGCGAGAAACCAAGACGGCCACACACAGGGGCTGACGGTTGTCGGCGACGATGACCAATCGATTTACGGTTGGCGAGGCGCAAAAATTGAAAACATTCAAACCTTTCAGAGTGATTTTAAGGGCGCAGAGCTGATTCGCTTAGAGCAAAATTATCGCTCAACCCAGACCATTTTGGATGCCGCGAATGCCGTGATCCAAAACAATACGGATCGCTTAGGCAAGGCCTTGTGGACGGATGTGAAAAAAGGTGATCCGATCCAGCTTTACAGCGCGTACTCTGAGCTGGATGAGGCGAGGTTTATTGCAGATCGTGCAGCAAACTGGCAAACACAGGGCGAGGCATTGGCTGATATCGCTGTGCTTTATCGCTCCAATGCCCAATCACGTGTGCTGGAAGAGGCTTTATTGCAAGCTAACTTGGCCTATCGAATTTACGGCGGTATGCGCTTTTTCGAGCGAGCAGAAATTAAGAATACGCTTGCGTATTTAATGCTGATCGAAAACCAAAATGCGGATGCTGCATTTGAGCGCATCGTTAATTTCCCCACACGCGGCATCGGCGACAAGACATTAAGCCAATTGCGTGAATTTGCGCGAGCGAACCAGCTGTCCTTATGGCAGGCGATCGCTGAAATGCAAAAAGCAGGTGCGCTCTCAAACCGTGCGATCTCCGCTTTATTGCAGTTTCAGGAGCTGGTTGAGTCGTTGCAATCAGGTTATGAGAGCCAATCGCTGGAGGACTTGTTTACTCTGGTTATTCATGAAACTGGCCTGCTAGCGCATTACAAAAAAGAAAAAAGTGAGAAGTCCGAAGGGCGTATCGATAACTTGCAAGAACTGATCATCGCCGCAAAAAGCTTTGATGAGCAAGGAGCAAGAGAAGAAGAGCGTGAGAGCGAGTCTTTGCTGGCACAGTTTTTGGACTATGCCGCGCTGGAATCAGGCGCAGGACAGGCCGAAGACCATGAGGATGCGATCCAGCTAATGACTTTGCACAGCGCCAAAGGTCTTGAGTTTAAAAAAGTCTTTATTGTTGGCTTGGAAGAGGGGCTGTTCCCATCGAAAATGTCGCTGGAAGAAGCCGATGGCATTTCAGAAGAGCGCCGTCTTTGTTATGTCGGCATCACGCGAGCTCGTGAGCAACTGGTCCTAACCCACGCGGAGTCGCGACGACTTTATGGAGAAACGGAGCAAAGGCGACAAAGCCGCTTTATTCGTGAGATTCCCGAGGCGTTAATTGAGCCAATTCGCGTGTCTCAGGGGTTTGTCCATGCGCGAGCTTCAGCCTTGCGAGCTAGCCAGTCTGCTCAAACGAGCCCCGTTGGCTCTGGTGATGTTGGCAGCGAGTTCCATTTAGGTGAGCGCGTTAGCCACCCGCGATTTGGCGAAGGGGTGGTAATGAATGCTGAAGGTAAGGGTGCCAGCGCGAGAATTCAGGTGAATTTCGACGAAGTTGGCAGCAAATGGCTGGTTTTTCAGTACGCTAACTTACAAAAAGCCTAATGCGAGCACGGCGGTGTGAAGAGCCGCCGTTTTCTACGAGCTTCTTTGGCTCAGCTGGCCTTAGCCTGAATAAAGTCAGCCACTTCAACCATAGCGGCTTTGGCGCGTTTAAGCATGCCGGCATGAACCTGAAATACATGCCAGAGGCCATCATACTGATGCAAGGTAACATCCACCGATTGCTCTAGCATTTGTTGTTCAAGACGTAATGAGTCATCGAGCAAAATTTCCTCGCTCCCGACTTGTATCAGCACAGGTGGGAAGTCAGTGAAATCGCCAAATAAGGGTGACACGCCCGGGTTAAGCAAGCTGGTATCCACCGCGTAATGCGCATTACAAGTGCTCAGCCAGCTTGGGGTCAGCATGGGGTCGCGAGCCTCATGCGTGTTCATGGTTTCGCCACTGCTGGATAGGTCGGTTAAGGGTGAAAACAAAACCAGCGCTTTAGGTGGTGGTAGGCCTTTTTCTTTAATGGCGAGCATCAGCGAAAGGCTCAGGCCGCCACCAGCTGAATCGCCAGCTACAACGATATTTTTATCGATGGCCAAAAGCGCCTCGTAGGCCGCTAAGGCGTCTTCTTGTGCGGCGGGGAAAGGCTGTTCGGGTGCTAGGCCGTAGTCAATCAGCCAGGCTTCTCGTTGGCAGGTTTTGGCTAATCGAGCCACCATTTCCTTGTGGCTGGCTGATGAGCCAATGCAATAGGCGCCACCGTGAAGGTATAGTATCGCGCCACCTGATAGTGGCTTATGCGTTGGCGTGAGTTGTAAGCCTTTGATTCCGCTGAGTTCGCAGGGTTGGCAGCGAACCTGACGAGGCATAGGCATAAAGCGGAGTAAGTCGAGCATAAAGCGTTGACGGTCAATAGAAATTGAGCCGTGCAAAACCGGCTGGACGACGGTTTTTACGACGCGTTTGACGATGGCTTCTAGAAGCGACATAGTGGTAAAGCCTTGCAAGTTAAGCTTGCTATAATAAAAAACCCTCTCAGTATAAAGTGAGCAGAAAACCAAGTGCAATGTTGCATCTCGGTGATT
>JBPEWS010000110.1:0-20880 GCA_052032465.1 Pseudomonadales bacterium | reverse complement strand
AGCTGGATAATAATTTCTATGAAGCACAGGGCTATGCTTGGGCGACCGTTCAAGTGATGCGTGCTATGGCGGTTGATTTCGAAGATGTTTTGAAAGACAAAAACGCGCTACCAAACTTCTTGCAAATTCTTGAAGACTTGCAGGAAACTCAAAAGCCAATCTACAGCCCGATGATTCTTAACGGCTCAGGTAATGGTTTCTGGGCAAACCACTCGTTGTGGCTGGCAAACTATATTTCTCGAGCTAATGCAGGTGTGATTGATATTCGTGACTTGCTAAACCGAGGTTAATTTAGGCCTCGGTGAGATCATCGAGAGCCTAAAATTTAACTGGCTATAAAGGCTGAGCTGTCCAGGCAGCGTTGAGGTCTGCAAGCTAACGGAATAAAAAAGCCGCTGATTTTCAGCGGCTTTTTTTATGGGGTTGGTTTTGATGTTTGCATTGTGTTGGCTTTGAGCGGGGGAGGCGTTTTGTTTGAACTAAAGGTGCGCTTTATTCATTATTGCTGTTTTCATCGGCCTGATAGATGCGTAGCAAAGCCGAGGTGTCTTCTTGACCAAAGCCTTGCTCCTGAAGCGCTTCATATTGAGCGCGAATTTGCTCTGTCAATGGTAAGTCAAGATCCAGCGCATCAGCATGTTCCAAGCAAATGCCCAAATCTTTTTGCATCCAGTCGATAGCGAAACCGAAGTCAAACTCGCCATTAAGCATGGTTTGATAGCGGTTGCTCATTTGCCATGAACCGGCGGCTCCTTGCTCGATGGCTTGATAAACTTTTTTTGCATCTAAGCCTGAGCGCATCGCCAGCGCCATGCCTTCAGCTAGCCCTGCAATTGCACCAATTGCGCTGATTTGATTGACCATTTTGGCCAGTTGCCCAGTGCCGACATCGCCAATATGCGTAATGGCTTTGGCATAGTGGTTAAGTACCGGCGTGGCCTGCATAAAAGCGGATTCGCTGGCGCCGCACATAATGGTGAGTGCCCCTTGTTGCGCGCCGGCTTGGCCGCCAGAAACAGGTGCATCGATAAACGAAATGCCCGCTTTGGTTAACGCTTGATTGACTTGCTCCGCCAGTTTGGCTGATGTCGTTGTATGATCAATCACCAAGGCGCCGGGTTTTAAGGTCTCAATGACGCCCGAGTCACCTAATAAAACCGAGAGTACGTCATCATCATTACCCACACAGGTAATCACAATATCAGCATTTTTGGCCACTTGAGCAGGGCTTTGCGGCAGCTCGCCAGGGTGTTCGGCAAATTCGGCATACTCAATCAGCCAGCTTTGCATTTTTGCGAAACTGCGATTAAAGACGCGAACATGATGTCCTGCTTTAGCAAGATGGCCAGCCATCGGGTAGCCCATGGTGCCTAGCCCAATAAAGGCGATGTGTAAGCTCATATCAATAGATCCTGAAAGGGTTTTATCGTGCGACTGTCTGGGAACACGCGATTAAGTTGTCGAGTTGATAGGGATAAATGGTCTTGTAAGACGCTTTTGAAAATGCTGTGGACATGGCGTGTAGGATTGAGGTCACGTTCGAGGTATAGCGAAGAGCGGCTCAGGCCCGGCCAGTCGGCATGAATATTTGCGCCATTAATGGCTCCACCTAAAACCATCGTGAGCCCTCCGGTTCCGTGATCAGTGCCGCCAGAGCCGTTTTCAATCGCTGTTCGGCCAAATTCGGAGGTGATGACGATCACGGTGTTGCGCCATTGCTGCGGCGAGAGTTTTTGCGATTGCTCATAGAAAACTTGGATGACTTCATCCAGTAAGCCCAAGCGATTCGCTAGGCGGCCACGAGTGACGCCTTGGTTGGCATGAGTATCAAAGCCGCCCAAGTCGTAGCATAAAATATCGGCATGATCGCTTAGAAAACGATCAAAGAAACTGGCTTGATAACTAGGTTGCAGGGGCTTGAACTTGCCTTGTTGGTCTTGATCAACGGCATGAAGGTCGATACTGGCTTGATGAAGATTAAACAAATGCGGATCGTCGGCATACATGCGCGACAGAAGTTTATCGATGATAACAGGCGCTTGCTGTTTATCGCTAGGATACCATTGCTTGATCCCCGCTGAGCCTTTCGCAATTAAGGGCACTGTGTTGTCGACAGCGAGTAATTGTAGGTCGGGCTTTTCTTGGATGACGCGGTTCAACCAACCTTCGGCCTCTGTTGGGTCATTAACACCATTTTCGAGGACTTTTTGCGCATCAAAATGCGACCGTGCTCGATAGCTTGTGGCTGTTGCCGAGAAGAACGCAGCTTGTTTTTGTTGATACAGCGTATGGATGAATTGCAGATTAGGGTGTAGCGCAAATAGCGAGTGGTTTAGGTCAATTAACGGTTTTTTTTGAAAAGCGAGCTTTGGTCGAACCTTAGCATAGTCAGGATCGCCGATTGGCACTAGGGTATTTAAGCCATCTAATGCACCACGCAGGTTGATCCAGACCAGTTTCTTATTATTGAGTGAGCTGATCGGCTGGTTGGCCTGCAATGCTCTGGGCACAACGGCGACAGTCGGGGCGGCTAAAAATGCGTGAATCAGTTGGCGGCGGGTCAGCATGTCTTTTCCTCAGCGAAATAAGAAAACGGGGCTCATGACCGTAGTGATGAACTGCTGTTGTTTATTGGCGCAACTCGCTAAGGCCAGCCGAGTATGCTCGGGTAAGGCATCAGCTGAGCCGAAGGTTTGTCGTATCAGCGAGTCGCCCTGATAGTGTTTGCGAAAACGTCTGGCTGCCTCGGCCGCAATTTCTTTTTGGCGATAGAGCGTTTCCGGGCTCATCCAACTGGCATTATCACTAGGCCAGCCAGCCGGCGACTCGGGTGCTAATGTGGGTTTGCCGAGTTCGCGCATTTTGTTCTCAAGCCAGCCATAGTCATCAAAATGATCCATGGATGCGGCGATGCCATACAGCCACTCGTCAGGTTGTTTGTATAAGCGGGTGGCATCGGTTGGCGCCTGCCAAAGCGCGGGGTGCTTGACCAAGGCTTGGTAGACAGCAGAAAGATTACCCTCGGTTTTGCGGTATTGTTTGACCAGCTGCTGGTGTAAATCCTTAAATAAAGGGTGCGATGGCGCGATGAACTCGCGTGAGAGCTTATAGCAAAGGTGACTTGCCGTGCTAGGATGCGTCGCTAGAAAGCGCAAAACATCATGTATTTGATTATGACCTTTTTTTATCGGAGCAAACGACTTTCCTAGTACCGTAAATGTACCGGGCTCATGTCGCCTAAATTGAAAGAATGTGCCTGCTGGAGATTGCTTAGAAAACGTCCAGCCGCTCAGAATATAGGCTAGTTGTCGTATGTCCTGATTGTTATAGCCTGCATCAACGCCAACTGTGTGTAGCTCGAGAATTTCTCTGGCGAGGTTTTCATTGATGTCTTTATCACGGCGCTTGCCTTGAGGGGAATTGGGACCTGTGGAGCTGCTATTATCGAGGTAACGAAGCATGTTGGGGTGAAGTATCGCGGCATTTAAAAGGCCGTTAAATCGACCATAAACATTTTGCGCAATGGCTTCATCAATATAACTGACGCAGAGTGCGCGGCTGATCTGATTGGACAATTCGACACTGAAATGATTACTCCAGAAACGCAAAATACGAGCGTTAAAGGCATGAGACTCCATCATGGCGCGGTGGTAGTGCTGAATGTCTTGTCGTCGGCGCTGATTGGCAACTTTATTTTGCTCTTGATTGAGCTTTTTTAGCGCTGCTTTTAATGGCGCGCCTGTCAGTGTTTGACGAAGTTGTTGGCGCTTTTGATCATTGACTCCCTGTAGCTCTAAAAATTCGCGGCTCAGCTGGGCATTAATATCGATTGTTCGCTTGTCTTTTATGGTTTTTTTTAGCTGCGTTTTGAGTGCGCTTTGTGAGCTTGCGCTTTGAAAGGCTTGGCTAGGGTGCAAACAGACTCGGTGCGAAAAGATCCAGTGCGCGTTCGAGGTAAGAGAAGTCATGCTGAAGAAAGTCGCTACAAAGTCTTTAGAGTAGCATGTTGGCTAAAAATTCCCAATGCAGAGCTTAAGCTGGTCTGACTGATGTTGTTGTTTTTCAAACGCAAAAAAGGCAGCCATTTGGCTGCCTTTTTGTTGATATCGTTTTGTGTTGCGCGAATTAACGCTTATCAACGCTCACGAAATCGCGTTGTGTTTCACCCGTGTACAACTGACGTGGACGGCAGATGCGGTATGGGTTAGAAATCATCTCATTCCAGTGAGCAACCCAGCCAACTGTACGAGACAAGGCAAAGATTACAGTGAACATGCTGGTCGGAATGCCGATAGCTTTCAAGATGATGCCTGAATAGAAGTCAACGTTCGGGAACAATTTGCGGCTAACGAAGTACTCGTCGTTCAATGCGCGCTTCTCTAGCTCCATCGCTAATTCAAGCTGTGGATCATCGATACCCAAGTCGTTCAATACTTCGTGGCAAGACTCGCGCATAACGCCAGCACGTGGATCGAAGTTTTTGTATACACGGTGACCGAAGCCCATCAAGCGGAATGGGTCGTTCTTGTCTTTTGCTTTAGCGATATACTCGTCGATGTTCTCAACGCTACCGATCTCATCAAGCATGTTCAGTACCGCTTCGTTGGCACCGCCGTGAGCAGGGCCCCAAAGCGCAGCGATACCTGATGCGATACATGCAAATGGGTTAGCACCAGTTGAACCAGCAACACGAACGGTTGTTGTTGATGCGTTTTGCTCGTGATCAGCATGAAGAATGAAGATACGATCCATCGCTTTTTCAACGATTGGGTTAACGACATACTCTTCGGCTGGAACGCTAAACATCATGCGCAAGAAATTGCCCGCATAGCTTAGGTTGTTGTCTGGATAAACAAACGGCTGACCGATTGAATACTTGTAGCACATAGCGGCAATGGTTGGCATTTTAGCAATTAGGCGGAAAGCTGAAACGCTACGATGCTGTTCATCATTGATATCAAGAGAGTCATGGTAGAATGCTGAAAGCGCGCCAACAACACCAATCATGATCGCCATTGGGTGAGCGTCGCGACGGAAGCCGTCAAAGAAAGTGCGAAGCTGCTCGTTAACCATCGTGTGATTATTCACTGTTTTTACGAACTCTTCTTTTTGTTCTGCATTCGGAAGCTCACCGTTCAATAGTAGGTAGCACACTTCCAAAAAGTCTGATTTGCCCGCAAGGTCTTCAATGCTATAACCGCGGTGAAGAAGTTGGCCTTTGCCGCCGTCAATAAAAGTGATAGCAGACTGAGTTGCTGCTGTAGAACCAAAGCCGTTATCAAAAGTGAATAGGCCGTTGCTAACCAATGAGCCGACATCGATAACATCGTTACCAGCCGTTGGTGAGTACATAGGAAGTTCTAGCGGTTCGCGACCAGGAACACTGAGGGTTGCGTGTTTATCAGACATTATTTTCTCCTGTTGGATCTGCAAAAAGGGCCTAGGATAAAGGCGCCGAAATCATTCAAATATGATTGTTACAATGAGTTACCATCAAAATCGTTTCGGCATAGTAAACATTTAGCCGAGATTTTTCAATGACCAAAGGAAAATGCTTGAGAATGGTTCTTGTTAGCGTAACTAGTTGGTTTTAATTGGGTTTTCGCGTTGTCTTTACATGGGGTGGTTATTATAATGCTGTGTCGAAATTTTTAATTAACCAAAGGTGTGCTTGTGAAAGACCAAAGACCTGTCAATCTTGAGATACCTACGATGAGAATGACGCCGAATATGGTGTCGTCGATTTTACATCGTATTTCAGGGATCGGACTGTTTATTTTATTTCCGTATATTGTTTATTTATTGAGCCAAAGTTTGTCAAGTCAAGCAGGCTTCGATGCTGTTTTTTCTTTAGACAATGTGGTTGTGAAGATCGTACTTACGTTTTTCCTTGCGGGCTTCTCTTACCACTTCGTTGCTGGCATTAAGCATTTGATGATGGATTGGGGCTGGGGTGAGACCAAAGAAGGTCTTATGTTCCGCTCGGCGATGACAATCGTTCTTGGCGGTATTTTATTTATCGGTTTAGGAGCATGGTTATGGCTATAAAAAGTGTAACGAGCTTAACACGTACAGGCACGGGTGACTGGATTGCCCAGCGTCTGTCGGCGATTATTTTAGCGCTTTATTCGGTTTTCATTGTTGGTTACTTAATTGGTAATAACCCAAGCTTTGAACAATGGACAGCGCTTTTTGATTGCGGCTGGATGAAGCTGGCAACTTTGGCTGCTATCGCGGCTTTTGGTGCGCATGCGTGGGTTGGCCTTTGGACGGTGTTTTCTGATTATGTTAACGAGCGCCAGATGGGCAAAAGTGCCGCTTTACTTCGCGGTTTACTCCAAGTGGGTAGTGCATTAGTTATCTTAGGCACTATCGGCTGGACAGTACTTATTCTTTGGGGGTAATTATGAGCGGAATTCGTACACTGGATTTTGATGCGGTAATTGTTGGCGGTGGCGGCGCAGGTATGCGTGCGGCATTGCAATTATCTCAGTCGGGTTTTAAGACAGCGTGTATTTCTAAGGTTTTTCCAACACGTTCACACACAGTATCAGCTCAAGGTGGTATTACTTGTGCTATTGCTTCTGCCGATCCAAATGATGATTGGCGCTGGCATATGTATGACACCGTAAAAGGCGGTGACTATATTGCTGACCAAGATGCAGCTGAATACATGTGTAGCATTGGCCCTCAGGTGGTTTTTGAGCTTGAGCATATGGGTTTGCCATTCTCACGTTTTGAAAATGGCCGTATTTATCAGCGTCCTTTCGGCGGTCAGTCAAAAAATTATGATGTAAAACAGCAAGCAGCTCGTACATGTGCGGTTGCTGACCGTACGGGTCACGCGCTTTTGCATACGCTTTACCAGAACAACGTTAAGAACGGCACAAAGTTTTATAACGAATGGTATGGCATCGACTTGGTGAAAAATGATCAAGGCGATATCACTGGTATTTTGGCTGGATCGATTGAGACAGGCGAAGTGGTATTTTTCCGTGCAAAAGCGACAGTTTTTGCAACGGGCGGTGCGGGTCGTATTTATTCATCAACGACCAATGCACACATTAACACGGGTGACGGTGTCGGTATGGCACTTCGCGCAGGTCTTGTTTTGCAAGATATGGAGATGTGGCAGTTCCACCCAACGGGTATTTACGGCGCGGGTACGCTAGTAACAGAAGGCTGTCGTGGTGAAGGTGGTTACCTGACCAATAAAGACGGCGAGCGTTTGATGGAGCGTTATGCGCCAAACGCGAAAGACTTGGCGTCTCGTGACGTTGTTGCACGCGCAATGATGCAAGAGATTCTAGAAGGTCGTGGTTGTGGTGAAAATGGCGATCATATTCACCTGAAGCTGGATCACTTAGGCAAAGAAGAGCTAATGAAAAAGCTCCCAGGTGTATACGAGCTTGCGCGCACTTTCGCACAAGTGGATATCGCTAAAGAGTCGATTCCTGTAGTACCAACTTGTCACTACATGATGGGCGGCATTCCGACCAATATTCATGGCCAAGCCATCACTGTTGATGAAAATGGCAACGATAAAGTCGTGAATGGTCTTTATGCTGTTGGCGAGATCGCTTGTGTATCTGTTCACGGTGCTAACCGTCTAGGCGGTAACTCACTGCTTGATTTGGTGGTATTTGGTCGTGCGGCAGGTATCTTCATTGAAGAAACTCTACGTCAAGGCGTTGAGATTACTGCGCCAACTCAGTCAAATATTGACGAAGCGATGCAGCGTTACAACAAGCTTGAAGAAAGCTCGAAGGGCGAAGACACGGCAGAGATGCGTAAAACGCTTCAAACGTGTATGCAGAACTACTTCGGTGTATTCCGTAAGGGTGACCTTATGGAGAAAGGTGTTAAAGAGCTTGAAGTGTTGCGTGAGCGCATTGCTGAAAATCTTCACCTTGTGGACAAAAGCAAAGCCTTTAACACAGCGCGTATTGAAGCACTTGAGCTTCAAAACTTGCTGGAAGTGGCAGAAGCTACTGCTTGTGCTGCTGACCAGCGTAAAGAAAGCCGTGGTGCACACTCACGCTATGACTTCACTGAGCGTGATGATGAGAACTGGTTGTGCCACTCTATCTATAACCCTGCGACCAAACAGCTGACGAAGCGAGCGGTTAACTTCAAGCCGAAGACCGTTGAGACCTTCAAGCCAATGGCGCGTAGCTACTAATTCAGGAGTTTACTATGTTGAAAGTAAGTGTTTATCGCTACAATCCTGAAACTGATAACAAGCCGTACATGCAAGACTATCAAGTCGATACCAAGGGTAAAGATATCATGGTTTTGGATGTGCTGAATCTGATCAAAGAACAGGATCCTAGCGTATCTTATCGTCGTTCATGCCGCGAAGGTGTTTGTGGTTCAGACGGTATGCAGATCAATGGTATTAACGGTTTGGCCTGTATCACTCCGTTGTCTGAAGCGACTCAAAACGGCAAGATCAAAGAGCTAGTTTTGCGCCCATTGCCAGGTTTGCCAGTGATTCGCGACTTAGTTGTTGATATGAAGCTTTTCCTTAACCAATTTGAAAAGGTTAAGCCGTTTCTTCAAAACGATGATCCAGCACCAGCGATTGAGCGCCTTCAGTCACAAGAAGACCGTGCTAAGCTAGATGGTTTGTACGAGTGTATTCTTTGTGCGTGCTGCTCAACGTCTTGCCCATCATTCTGGTGGAACCCAGACAAGTTCTTGGGCCCTGCGGCACTATTGCAGTCTTACCGCTTCCTTGCGGATAGCCGTGATAATGCAACGCAAGAGCGCTTACAAGAATTGGACGATGCCTTCAGTGTTTTCCGCTGCCGTGGCATCATGAACTGCGTCAATGTTTGCCCTAAAGGGTTAAACCCAACGAAAGCTATTGGTCATATCCGTGGCATGTTGTTGACGCAGTCAACGTAAGTTTAAAATGACGTTAGCGAGCGGTTTTTACAGCCGATTGCGTAAAGTCTGATAAGCATAAAAAAAGCCCTGCTCATGCAGGGCTTTTTTTATGCAAAACTCTTTCAATAGCTAAGCTTTTTTAGCGCATTTTGGATCAGATCAGCGCAAGTGCTAACTGAATGATCCAGCAGGCAAGGATGGCGATTTGCATAAGTTGAAAGCTAACACGAAGCCATACAGCCCATGGGGCAATGGATACAAGGTGGACAGTAGATTGTGCAATACGCGCTGCAAGAAACGCTAAGGCCAATGGCTCTGTAATTACGGTTTGCTCGGTGGCTATCGCGGTTAATAAAACGGCAGCAGCCATGCCTAGGTTTTCATAACAGTTGGCATGTGCACGACACAGTCGCTGAGAAAAGGCCGATTCGCCAGAGCCATCTGAGGTGAATCCGTTGACGGCTTTACCCTGAAACAAAACGGCGATACCGCGTAAATTGATAATTAAAAACAATAAAGCAAGTGTCCAAAAAGCAAATCCAAGTAGGGCAATGAGTGTGTAAGACATGATCGGCTCCAAAAAATAGGGTGGCGGAGCACTTATGTTGCGTTACCTTGCTTAAAAAGACCAGTAAAGGCCTCATAATGCATCGCAAGTGTCACCGAAGTGACAATTTTGCGAGTTATTATCGTTTGCTTGATGGCTTTTTTCTTTTGCCCTGAGCGCGAGGAGGCAGGCCGGTATGTTGCGTTAACACTTTGCCTTTGCGAACGCCGGCTTTATTGCTTGAATTGGCGCGTCGAGGGCTATGATAGCTGCCATCGCCCTGCGGCTGATAAGTAGGAATCAAATGGTTTTTACCATTGCCGATCAGGTCAGCTCGACCCATTTTTTTGAGTGCCTCACGTAAAAGCGGCCAGTTATTCGGGTCATGATAGCGAAGGAAGGCTTTGTGCAGTTTGCGCTGCTTGGCGCTTTTGACAATATCCATCGTTTCATTTTTATAGGTGACTTTCGACAGCGGGTTTTTTTCTGTGTGATACATCGCTGTTGCTGTCGCCATAGGCGATGGGTAAAAGGCTTGAACCTGATCGGCTCTAAAACCATTTTGCTTTAGCCATAACGCTAAGTTCATCATGTCTTCGTCGCGAGTGCCTGGGTGCGCTGCGATGAAATAAGGAATGAGGTATTGCTCTTTACCGGCTTCTTTGCTGAATTTATCAAACATTTTTTTGAAGCGGTCATACGTGCCGATGCCCGGCTTCATCATTTTGGATAAAGCAGCATCTTCTGTATGCTCGGGCGCGATTTTTAAATACCCGCCGACATGATGAGTAACTAGCTCACGCACGTACTCAGGGTCTTCGACAGCGAGGTCATATCGCAGGCCTGAGGCAATTAAAATCTTTTTGATCCCTTTAACTTCGCGCGCTTTGCGATAAAGTTCGGTTAACGAGGAGTGATCCGTCTGCAAGTTAGGGCAAATGCCAGGGTAGACGCAGGAAGGTTTGCGGCAGTTTTGCTCAATGGCCTTGGATTTGCAGGCTAGGCGATACATGTTTGCTGTTGGGCCGCCGAGATCAGAAATGACGCCTGTGAATGCTGGGCTGGTATCGCGGATTTTTTCGATTTCGTTGAGTATCGATTCCTGTGATCGATTCTGGATGATGCGTCCTTCATGCTCGGTGATGGAGCAGAAGGTACAACCACCAAAACAGCCGCGCATAATATTCACCGAATGGCGAATCATCTCATAGGCAGGGATGCGTGCTTTGCCGTATTGAGGATGGGGTAAACGCTGGTAGGGCGCATCAAAAACATAATCCATCTCTTCAGTTGATAAGGGTAGCGCAGGCGGATTGAGCCAGAGCTCTTTTTCTGCATGGCGCTGAACCAAAGCGCGGGCATTGCCTGGGTTGGTTTCGAGATGGAGCACGCGGTTGGCATGCGCATAAAGAATTTTATCGTTTCGAACTTTTTCAAATGAAGGCAGGCGGATCACCGTTTTCTTGCGATCCAGTTTCATCGGGCGCAAGGTGACCCATTGCGTACCATCGTCTTCAGTCTGAACTTCCTCAGGGGAGATGCCCTTAGGTATCGTGCTGCTTACGGGGTTGATTTCATCGGCATCCATAGCAGCTGCATTTTGCGCATTGACCTCACAGCCCTCGATCTCTTCCATTTGGTAGGGGTTTTTGGGTAGTTCAACACGCCCCGGTCGATCAACCGCGGTAGAGTCTAAAACATAAAAATCATCGGGCAGTTGCTTTCGAACAAAGGCAGTGCCTCGGACATCGGTAATCTCTTCAATGCGCTTTCCGTTGGCGATTCGATGAGCAACCTCGACCAATGGGCGCTCAGCGTTGCCATAGATAATCATGTCAGCGACGGAGTCCATTAAAATGGATTTGCGCACTTTGTCTTGCCAGTAGTCATAATGTGCGATGCGTCGAAGGCTGGCTTCAATGCCGCCAAGAATGATCGGCACAGAGCTATCCACTTCATGACAGCGTTGACTGTAAATTAAGCTGGCCCGATCAGGCCTGAGTTTGGGTTCGCCTTCAGGTGAATAGGCATCGTCTGAACGAGGTTTTTTATCCGCCGTATAATGGTTGATCATGCTGTCCATGTTGCCAGCCGTCACTCCCCAGAACAGATTGGGTTTGCCTAATGCTTCAAAGTCGGCGGTGCTCTGCCAATTGGGCTGGGCAATAATGCCGACACGAAAGCCTTGAGCTTCGAGCAATCGGCCGATAATGGCCATGCCAAAACTCGGGTGATCAACATAAGCATCACCAGTGACAATGATAATGTCACAGCTATCCCAGCCCAGTAGATCCATTTCTTCGCGAGACATGGGTAGGTAGGGTGCGCGGCCATAACATTCGGCCCAGTATCGTGGATAATCAAACAATTGTTGCATGGCGCTAGTATATCCAAATATTGATCAAAATGCGCTCAGTATTGTTGCTCATATCGTCGAGTTTGTTTGCCTTGTTGTGGGCTGATAAACTGAATTCTATATAGACGTTTCTGGTCTTCGCGCCCCTAAAGTTTGAGAAAAATATAATGATACGGTTTCTAAGATTTGCACGCTTAACAGCGGCTGTTGGTTTGCTTGCGATGTTGTTATCAGCGTTGGCGAGCTGTTCGACTAAAGTGCTGGATTCGGCAGTGGTGGATTCAGCGCCGCTCGAGGTCAACAAAGCCGCAATTGCCAGTGCTCACCCTTTGGCAACTGAGGCTGGTCTTGCTGTCTTGAATGCGGGCGGCAATGCCTTTGATGCGGCAATTGCTGTGGCAAGTGCGCTGGCTGTCGTTGAGCCTTATGGCTCAGGCATGGGCGGCGGCGGGTATTGGTTGCTGCGAGAAGCCAGTGGAAAAATAACAGTGATGGATGCTCGTGAGCAAGCGCCGCTGGCTTCATCTGCGAGCATGTATTTGGATGATCAAGGCCAGTTCAATCGTGAGCTATCAACAGTGGGGCCGCTCGCTGCTGGGATACCGGGACAGGCTGCGGCTTTGGCGCATTTGGCAAAGCAGTATGGTCAGCTGCCCTTTGAACAATCATTGGCGCCTGCAATTAAATTAGCTCGTGGTTTTTCGGCTGACCAGCGTTTGGTTGAGCATGTTCGCAGTGTTGAAAGCAAATTATTAAAGTTTGAGGGTGCAACTGACCTGTTTTTTATGGATGGGCAGTTGCCCAAAGTGGATGATGAGATTCGTCAGTTAGCACTTGCTAACACCTTGGTTCAGCTGGGCAGGCAGGGGCATGATGGTTTTTATCGCAGCGAGTTGACTGAGCAATTGGTGGACGATGTTCGTCAGGCCGGCGGGATTTGGACATTAGAGGATTTTGATCAATACCAATTGAAGTTTTACGAGCCGCTGGTTACGAGCTATCAAGATGTGACTTTGTATACGCCGCCGCCTTCGTCCTCGGGCGGGGTGGTGATGTCGCTGGCCTTGAATTTATTAGAGTATTGGCAGGGCGCCTTTGCGACCAAACGTTTAACTCAGGCGCATGAGAAGCAAATGGTCATTGAGGCGATGCGTTTTGCTTATCGCCATCGGGCGCTTTATTTGGGTGATCCGCAGTTTAGCGATATTCCTGTGGATACATTGATCAGTAAAGATTTTGCCAAGCATTACGCCAAGCACTTTACCTTAGGCCAGCCCACGGATAATGCGCTGTTGGGTAAGGTTACAGCTGATCAGCCTCAAGGCGAGAACACAACACATTTTTCCGTTGTCGATCAGGCGGGTAATATGGTTAGCGCGACACTCAGTATCAATACACGCTTCGGCTCAGGCTATGTGTCGCCCAAAACAGGGGTGTTGCTGAATAATGAGATGGATGATTTTTCGGCAAAAGTGGGCGCGCAAAATAGCTATGGATTGACCGCCGAATCATCAGCGAACAGTATTGAGCCATTAAAGCGTCCATTATCGAGCATGACGCCGACACTGTTTGAAACTCCTGAGCAATGGGGGATTATTGGCACGCCCGGGGGGAGTCGTATTATTACTATGGTGATGCTTGGAATCATGGAGGCCAGTCGGGGCCAGCCAGTTGAGCAGTGGCTTGATTTGCCGCGCTATCATCACCAATATCAGCCTGATGTGATACAGGTTGAGCCAGAGCTTGAGCAAGCGGATTGGCTGATGCAACTAGAAGAGTGGGGCTATCAGATTAAGCCTGTTGGTCGAGAGTACGGCAATATGCAGGCTATTTCGATTAATAAAGCGACGGGCGAAGTTGAGGCGGCGGCGGATCCGCGAGGAATCGGAGCGGTGGGTTTTTACGAATAGTTCGGGTTTTGTTATCGATGCCCTCGCTGAGCTAATGTTGTGAAGCTGAGCCTGCGCCATCTAAAACAAACTAGCAAAGCTTGCGTAAATTGTCGTACAATATCTGGCTTATTTTTTGAATTGTTAGAGGCATGAGCATGGCGATTTCTGATCGTGATGGATATATCTGGTTTAATGGTGAATTAGTGGATTGGCGTGATGCCAAGGTTCACGTTTTAACGCATACCCTGCATTATGGAATGGGCGTTTTTGAAGGTGTCCGAGCTTATGAAACAGCGGATGGACCGAAGATTTTCCGTTTGGATGAGCACACAAATCGTTTGTTCCGCTCCGCCAAAATCATGAATATGGACATGCCTTTTACTCATGAGCAAGTTAATGAGGCGCAAAAAGAAGTGATTCGCGCCAATGATTTGCATCACGCGTATTTGCGTCCAATGGTGTTTTACGGAAGTGAAGCATTAGGGCTTCGTGCTACTGGCTTAAGCGTGAACTTGATCGTTGCTGCATGGGAATGGCCTTCATACATGTCGCCTGAGGCACTGGAGAAAGGCATTAAAGTTCGCACCTCAAGCCATACGCGCCACCATGTGAATATCACCATGTGTAAGGCGAAGGCTAATGGTAACTACATCAACTCGATGCTGGCGCTTAATGAAGCTTTGTCAGGCGGTGCAGATGAGGCGTTGTTGCTGGATCCTGAGGGCTATGTTGCTGAAGGCTCTGGTGAAAACGTATTTATCGTGCGTGATGGTGTGATTTATACACCTGAGCTCACGTCTTGCTTAGACGGTATTACCCGTGCAACCATTATAAAAATGGCGAATGATCTGGGCTACACGGTAAAAGAAAAGCGCATTACGCGTGATGAAGTTTATGTGGCCGATGAAGCGTTCTTTACAGGAACAGCGGCTGAAGTCACGCCGATTCGTGAGCTTGATGGCCGCACAATTGGCTGTGGATCACGCGGTGAGATTACCGAAAAATTGCAGTCATTGTATTTCGATACGGTGACAGGTAAAGTGGATCAATACAAAGACTGGCTGTTTAGCTGCTAGTTTTTCTTTCTCTCCCAAACGGTTGAATGCAGGAGGGCGAACGAATGTCGAGTGCACGTTCTATCGCAAATGAATGGCGGGTTATCCTGCTGGGTTTGTACTTTTTTGCTTTGCCGTTTGGGAATAGCTTCCAGCTCATTGGTATCATCATGGCCGCAATTGGCGTGGCTGATGTGCTGCGAGGCAAGGTCAGTTTAAAAGAGCCCGTGTTTCGGTGGCTGGCCGTTCTATTTCTTCTCTATTGGTTGCCAATGGCCGTGAGCTTGATCACGACGGTCGATTTTTCTAAATCTTTGGAAACCGTTCTGGCCTCATTGCGCTATCTTTTTATCGGCATCTTTATTATTCGCAGCCTTAAATCACGTTGGCTATTTTCGCACTTAAACCTTTTTCTTTTTGCCGCTGTTAGCGTTTGGTTAATTGATGCAACCTTTCAGCTGCTGATGGGGGTGAATACATTCGATCAGGTGCTTGAAAGCTATGCGAGCGGCCCATTTGAAAAAAGCTCCTTGGGATTGTGGCTGGTCTTGCTGGCGCTACCTTTTTTTAGCAGCGTTAAAGATGTGATGAACACTAAGCTGGCAAAGTGGGTCAGCCCCGCGTTAATTGTCTGGTATGCCGCGATTTTGATCCTAAGTAATGATATTTATGGCTACGTTGCGATGGTCGGCTGGCTAGCTGTTGCCATGTTGTATATTGCTCAGTCAGGGCGAAAAATTTTGGTTCCTGCTGTGGTTGCTGTGGTCTGTTTGTCCGCGCAGTTTGCGTGGCAGCAGAGCTTAACACCTGAGCAGCTGCTTGATGCTACTCAGACCAATGTTGAGCGTACGCATAAATGGCCAGAGAAAAAACAAGTAGGCAGCTTGGATGTGGAGTCTGTTAATGGCTTTTTTGGTAGCGTCGGTGCACGTGCATCACATAATGCGTTTCCTGAGTTTACAGGCCATAGCCAGCTGGATTCGGTGGAAAACCCGCTGTTGACTCGCCCAATGCAGTTTTTGGAAATACGTTTAGAGACCGGTTGGTTCGGCTTGGTATTGAGCGTTTTGATGGTGTTTTATCTGATTTATATTTCTCGTCAAAGCGTAGAAAATGGCTATTTGGGCTGGCTATTTGCGGCTCTAATTATGCTGTTTCCACTAAATGCGCATACGGCCTTTTACGGCAGTTACTGGAGCAGTGCGCTCTGGATTTTGTTGTCTTTGCAGCTGGTTGTTTGTGCGCAAGCGGCGCAGTCGAAAGTGGTTGAGGCAGGCTCGGATGCTAACTCAGATGCTCGTAAACAAGCGAGTTAGGCGAACGCTTGATGCTTAGCTGGGAAATCACAGGTTTTATCGCGGCTTTTTGTACCACAGCGGCGTTTTTGCCTCAGGCTCTGCTCACCCTTAAGACCCGAGAAACGCATGCCATTTCACTGGGTATGTATCTATTGTTCACTACGGGCGTGGCGCTTTGGTTGGTTTACGGCATTGTGCTAAACAACTGGATTATCATCATTGCAAATATCATCACGCTGGGTTTGGCGTTGTGTATCTTGACGATTAAAGTGATGAACTGGAAAAAAGACCGAGCGATTGATCAAGCCATTTTGGCGCAGTCATCGAGGGAGAAAGAGTAGGAAAAGGTGCAGGAGCGGAAAGCCCTAAAAGCTTACTGGTTTAAGATCACCTGACGCACAAATAGGCTGCCTAGAAATGCCATCATCAACAGGGCAAAACCCAACAGAATGTAGTTCACGGCAAGCTGGCCACGCAGGCCATAGAAATAATGGCGCACCAATAAAAAACCAAACAAAAGCCAAGCGGCTAAGCTTAATACGGTTTTGTGTATGACTTGTAGGCTGAAAATATCGGCCAAGGCAAAATAGCCCGAAACAAACGCAAGATTGAGCAAAATAAAGCCGATAGCGATTTCAATAAATAATAAGCGCTCCATCTCAACGATAGGAGGAAACTGCTGGAGCCAGTTTAAGTTGCGCTTTTGTTTTAGGAAATAACTACTGACCTTGAGGCTAGTGGCTTGAAGTGCAGCTAGTGCAAAAAAACCAAAACCTGAAAACGAGAGTGCGGCGTGTACCGCTGTGGCATTGTCATAGTGCTTTATTGTGCTGAGCGCGTCGTTGTTGATTAAAACCAGAAGCAGCGTCAATAAACTGGCCGTCGCTAGCGATAGCAGTAAAAGAGGTTGGCGCTTGTATAGATGGAGCAAGTAGCCAATTAAGCTGGCCAAAAATACGATCAGCAATGTAGCGACATAAAAATTCATGATGATTTCGTTTTGAGCGGGCAAAACATAAACCAGCTGATAGCAAAGCAGCGCATGGCTTGCTACGGCAATTCCAAACGTAGGGATGATGGCGGAAATTGGCTTGCGCAGGCTCAAGCCGCGCAACAATAACCCAAGAGATAACGCATAGGCCACGAGGCAGACAACAAGAAGAGCAATAACGTTCATAGGCGTACTCTGTTCCTGTTAACGGCGGATCGATTGGCGCAATTGACGCAAAGAGTGATATACTGCGCCACTGTTTTTGATTGAACTATTTTGCATTCGCTATGTTTGAAAATTTATCTGAACGTCTTGGACAATCGCTCAAGAATATCTCAGGCCAAGGGAAATTAACAGAGGAGAATATCACCTCTGCGTTGCGCGATGTGCGCATGGCGCTTTTAGAAGCTGATGTGGCTTTGCCAGTGGTAAAGGATTTTATCGCGCAAGTCAAAGAGCGTGCACTCGGTAAGGACGTGCTGCAAAGTGTTAACCCAAGCCAGCAGTTTGTTAAAGAGGTTTATGATCAACTCGTCCATGTGATGGGTGAGGAAAATGATGCGTTAAACCTAAAAGCTCAGCCGCCTGTTGTGGTATTGATGGCGGGTCTGCAGGGTGCAGGTAAAACAACGACGACAGCGAAGCTGGCGTATCACTTAAAGGATCGTCAAAAGAAAAAAGTACTGGTAGTGTCTGCCGATGTCTATCGTCCGGCGGCAATTGACCAGCTGCAAACGCTGGCGGGTGAAGTTGAAGTGGATTTCTTCCCATCGTCTACAGATCAAAAGCCGGTGACGATTGCCGAGTCAGCGATTTCTCATGCGAAAAAACATTTTCATGATGTGGTTATCGTCGATACGGCCGGTCGTCTAGCGGTCGATCAGGCGATGATGGATGAGATCAGCCAGCTTCAAAAGGCCATCAAGCCGACAGAAACCTTATTCGTTGTCGATGCGATGACGGGTCAGGATGCGGCAAATACCGCAAAAGCGTTCAACGAAGAGCTTGATCTAACCGGTGTTGTTTTAACCAAGGCTGATGGTGACTCATCGGGTGGTGCAGCGCTGTCGGTTCGTCAAATTACGGGCAAGCCGATCAAATTTATCGGTATGGGTGAAAAATGGGATGCACTAGAGCCCTTCCATCCTGAGCGTTTAGCGTCACGTATCTTAGGCATGGGCGATGTACTGTCGCTAGTCGAAGAAGCTGAACGTAAGATCGATAAGAAAAAAGCCGATAAATTTGCGCGCAAGATGAAAAAAGGCCGTGCGCTTGATTTCAACGACATGCTGGATCAGTTTGAGCAAATGCGCAACATGGGCGGCATGGCAGGCTTATTAGACAAGCTGCCAGGCATGGGTAATATGGTGCAAATGGCTCAACAGCAAATGGACGATAAAAAAATTAAGCATATGGAAGCGCTGATCTTCTCGATGACGCCTCAAGAGCGCAGCAAACCTGAGTTGATTTCAGGTTCGCGTAAGAAGCGTATTGCTGCTGGTGCGGGTTTAGATATTCCCGAATTAAACCGTTTGCTCAAGCAGCAAAAAATGATGGCGAAGATGATGAAGAAGATGAAAGGTAAGGGCGCAATGAAGATGATGCGCGGCATGGAGAACATGATGGGTGGAAAAGGTGGCCTTCCGCCGGGATTTGGCCGATAGAAATTCCGTAAAATAGGGTTTTCTTTGGTAAAACAGTGGTGTATAATCGCCGCCCTTCGATATTGCAAATAGATTTTCAGAGGTTGATATGGTTGTTATTCGTTTAGCACGTGGTGGTTCTAAGAAGAACCCATTCTATCAAATTACAGTGGCGGATAGCCGTCGTCAGAAAAACGGTGCTTTCCTAGAGCGTATTGGTTTCTTTAACCCAACAGCTCGTGGTCAGGAAAAGCGTCTTGAAGTTCAACTTGATCGTGTTGAGCACTGGGTTGGTCTTGGTGCGCAGATGTCTGATCGCGTAGCAAGCTTGGTTAAAGAAGCTAAGAAAACTGAGGCGGCAGTCGCTGCTGAATAATCCGTATGTCTGCAGATGAGTTTATTGTCATTGGTAAGCTCACGTCTGCTTACGGCATTAAAGGCTGGTTAAAAGCCTTTTCTTATACAGAACCTACCGATAATCTATTTTCGTATTCGCCTTGGTGGGTCGGCTTCTCGACCGACCAAGTGCAATCGATGGATGTCACTTCTCATCAGAAACAGGGCAAGCTGTTTCACGTTCACTTAAAACAATGCTCGGATCGCAATCAGGCTGAAGCGCTGAAAGGCGCGTTTATTTATGCCAAGGCGCAGGATTTAGCGGCATTGCCAGAAGGCGAGTTTTATTGGCGCGACCTTGAAGGATTAAGTATTCAGACGCCATCAGGGCAGTTGCTGGGTAAGGTGGCCTACCTGATTGAAACGGGGTCAAATGATGTTTTGGTGGTCAAACCTACGCCTTCAAGCATTGACAGCCGAGAGCGCATGATTCCCTATCTTCCAGAGCAATTTGATCTTCACGTAGATCTTGAGCTTGCTATGATTACGGTCGATTGGGATCCAGAATTTTAGCATGATGCATTTTGCTGCGATCACCTTGTTCCCTGAGATGTTTGATGCATTAACACAGCAGGGAGTGGTGGGGCGTGCTTTTACTAATCAGCAGGCTGTTTTGCATCAGGTGAATCCAAGGCAATTCACTTCGGATATTCATCAAACAGTGGATGATCGCCCATTTGGCGGCGGGCCCGGCATGGTGATGATGTATCAGCCCTTAGCGGATGCCGTTCATGCGATTCGTGAGCAATATCCCGAGTTTGAGCAGGCTAAAGTGGTTTTGCTTTCACCGCTTGGGCAGCGGTTTGACCAAACGTTAGCCGAGCAGCAGGCAAATGAGCAAACACCGATTATTTTTGTTTGCGGTCGATATGAAGGCATTGATCAGCGCTTTATTGATCGTTTTGTTGATGAGCAGTGGTCAATTGGCGACATGGTGCTTAGTGGTGGAGAATTGGCCGCTATGACCATGATGGATGCGATTATTCGCTTGTTACCCGGTGTGTTGGGTGCTGGCGACTCAGCCGTTTATGATTCGTTTTCTTCGGGTCGACAGGGCCTGCTAGATTGTCCGCATTATACAAGACCTCAGGAAGTGGACGGCTTGTCCGTGCCAAAGGTGCTCCTTAGTGGCAATCATTCGGCGATTGAGGCCTGGCGTGAAGAGCAGTCCATGGCATTAACGCGAGAATGGCGTCCTGATTTATTGCCAGAAAACAAGAAATAAACAGAATAAGTCCTTGAAGTTTTCGGTAAATTCCTTAAAATAGCGCCTCTTTTCCCAAGATTCGGCAAGTGGAGTATTCCATGAGTAACAAGAAAGCGATTATTCAAGCAATTGAAAATGAACAGCTTAAAAGCGACCTACCAACCTTTTCGGTAGGCGACACCGTCACAGTTGACGTAAAAGTAAAAGAAGGCGACCGTGAGCGTATTCAGGCGTTCAAAGGCGTGGTACTAGCGATTAAAAACCGTGGTCTAAACTCTTCATTCACTGTACGTAAGATTTCACACGGTGTTGGTATTGAGCGTGTTTTCCAAACACATAGCCCACTCGTTGCGGGTATTAAAGTAGAGCGTAAAGGTGATGTTCGCCGTGCTAAGCTTTATTATCTTCGTGAACGTACAGGTAAAGCAGCTCGCATTAAGGAAAAGGTTTAACTCCTGTCCTAAGCAGTTTCGAAAAGAGCGGTGTTCATCACCGCTCTTTTTTTATGTAAACTAGTCTGAAAATTGCTGGAGAGAGTGCGATGAAAACAATTCATAAGTACGCGATTGACAAGCTTGAGGGCGAGTTTACGCTACAACTACC
>JBPEWS010000011.1:0-3792 GCA_052032465.1 Pseudomonadales bacterium | reverse complement strand
ATGGTCCTGAGTCATCAGGTAAAACGACGTTGACACTCTCAACGATTGCTCAGGCGCAAAAACAGGGTTTGACCTGTGCTTTTGTTGATGCTGAGCATGCACTGGATCCTGAATATGCCGGCAAGCTGGGTGTACAGGTCGATGACTTGCTGGTTTCACAGCCTGACACGGGTGAGCAAGCGTTGGAAATTACCGATATGTTGGTGCGCTCAAACGCGGTTGATGTGGTGATTGTCGATTCCGTTGCGGCATTAACGCCTCGCGCTGAGATTGAAGGCGATATGGGCGATAGCCATATGGGCTTGCAGGCGCGTTTGATGTCTCAAGCGCTGCGTAAAATTACGGGTAATGTTAAAAATGCTAACTGTCTCGTGATTTTCATTAACCAGATTCGTATGAAGATCGGCGTGATGTTTGGTAGCCCTGAAACCACAACTGGCGGTAATGCTCTGAAGTTTTACGCCTCAGTTCGTCTGGATATTCGCCGTACAGGCTCGGTGAAGCAGGGCGAGGAAGTGATCGGTAACGAAACCCGCGTTAAAGTGGTCAAAAACAAGGTGGCGCCGCCGTTTAAGCAGGCTGAATTCCAAATCCTTTATGGCAGCGGTATCAACAAAATGGAAGAGCTGCTTACCTTGGGCGTTCAACATGATTTGGTTGAAAAGTCAGGCTCATGGTATGCCTATGGCGGTGAGAAGATTGGTCAGGGCAAGAATAATGCCTCCAATTACCTGCTAGAAAATACAGCGATTGCCGAAGAGCTTGAGCAGAAGATTCGAGCGATTGCTTTCGGCCTGCCTGAAGAGGCTGATGAAACGGCTGAGGCTGAATAAGCCCTATCGGTCGGATATCCAATTTTGGAACTTCCCGTTGCGATGGAGCAAACTGCGCTGGGCTATTTAGCTCGGCGCGACCATAGCGTTAAAGAGCTTAAGGATAAGCTGATACGCAAATTCTCTAAACATCCTCTTGAAACCTTACTGCCAGAAATCGAATCACTGATCGAGCGCTTTGAGGCGCGCGGCTATCTTGATGATCAACGATTTGCCCAACTTTTTATTGAAAGCCGAGTTTCTCGTGGCTATGGGCCGATAAAAATCCGCTTTGAGCTTAAGCAAAAAGGCGTGGAAAAGGCGCTGGTTCAATCATTAATGTCTGAGCTTGAAGTGGATTGGTCGATACAAGCCAAAACAGTGCGAGAGCGTCGTTTTGGTGCAAGTTTGCCCACCGACATGAAAGATAAACAGAAGCAAATGCGTTTCTTAGCCTCCAGAGGCTTTGATTATGAGCATATTAGAGACGGTTTATTGCCTGATGAGGAGCTATTTTGATGCAAGTTGGCGTGAACCTTGCTTGCTATATGGTCGAATTTTGATGCTGACGACATGTAAATAATTGGTTAAGATGTCGTTGCATTTTTTAGTCGAAGTGACTTGTTCGCTCACCATGCGAAACAGGGTGTGCTTTGAAAACCCATTCCACAAGAAGGAAACAACTTATGAGCTACCAAAAAATTCAAGTGCCTAGAGATGGCGACAAAATTACGGTTAACGCTAATCTTAGCTTGAATGTTCCTAACCACCCCATCATTCCTTTCATTGAAGGTGACGGTATTGGTGTTGATATTACGCCCGTCATGATCAAGGTCGTAAACCAAGCTGTTCGTCGCGCTTATGGTGATAAAAAGTCTATCTCTTGGATGGAAGTTTACGCGGGTGAAAAATCAACTAAAGTCTATGGTCCAGATGTATGGATGCCTGAAGAAACGCTTGAAGCCATGCGTGAATTCATTGTTGGTATCAAAGGCCCATTAACGACACCTGTTGGCGGCGGCATTCGTTCATTGAACGTTGCACTTCGTCAAGAGCTTGACCTGTATGCTTGCTTGCGCCCAATTCGTTGGTTTAAGGGTGTTCCAAGCCCAGTAACTGACCCTGAAGCAACCGATATGATTATCTTCCGTGAAAACTCAGAAGATATTTATGCGGGTATTGAGTGGATGGCGAACAGCGATCAAGCGAAAAAAATGATCGAGTTTTTACGCAATGAAATGGGTGTGACGCAAATTCGTTTCCCAGAAGATTGTGGTATCGGTATTAAGCCAGTATCTAAAGAAGGTACACAGCGCTTGATTCGCAAAGCGATTCAATACGCGATTGATGAAGATAAGGGCTCAGTCACTTTCGTCCACAAAGGTAATATCATGAAGTTTACCGAGGGCGCATTTAAAGACTGGGGTTATGAGCTTGCAGCGGAGCGCTATGGCGCAACGCCACTTGACGGTGGCCCATGGCATGTTCTTACTAACCCTAAAACGGGTAAAGAGATCATCATTAAAGATGTGATTGCTGATGCTTTCTTGCAACAGATCTTGCTTCGTCCAAAAGAGTACGATGTTATTGCTACATTGAACCTTAACGGCGACTATATTTCTGATGCACTTGCAGCACAGGTTGGCGGTATTGGTATTGCGCCGGGTGCAAACATTGGTGGGTCTGTTGCTATCTTTGAAGCAACGCACGGTACAGCGCCTAAGTATGCCGGTAAGAACAAAGTGAACCCAGGTTCATTGATTCTTTCAGCAGAAATGATGCTACGTCACCTTGGCTGGCACGATGCGGCTGATTACATCATCAAAGGTATTGCGGGTGCTATCGAAGCGAAAACCGTAACCTATGACTTTGAGCGTCTAATGAAAGATGCAACGCTACTTAGCTGTTCAGAGTTTGGTGATGCGATGATCAAGCACATGGATGACTAATTAATCCATTATCTTGCTTATTTAACTAGCCTAAATTGCTCTGATTTAGGCCAGTTTGAAAAACAATAAAGCCGAGCAGATGCTCGGCTTTTTTTTATTGAATTTTACTGAAGCTGGGTTTTCGCTTTAGCTTGGAAACTGATCTCTGGTGCGATTAGCAAAAGCTACTAGCGACAGCATGACCGGCACTTCGACTAACACGCCAACAACGGTGGCTAGTGCTGCGCCAGATTGTAAGCCGAATAGGCTAATGGCTACGGCAACGGCGAGTTCAAAAAAGTTAGAGGTTCCGATTAAGCAGCCAGGTGCGGCAATCGAATGCGGCAATTGGATGCGACGAGCAATCCAGTAGCCGATAAAGAAAATCGCATAGGTTTGTATTAGTAAAGGGATGGCGATTAGCACAATATCTAATGGCTTTTGAAGCAAAGTTTGCGCTTGAAGTGCGAAAAGAATAACGACCGTGCTAATCAGGCCGATTATAGATAGTGGCTTGAGCTGATTGACCAAAGCATCGATTTTGCTGTTTAGCGCGGCGCGTATTATCAGCGCGGCGATTAGAGGCAAAACAACGTATAAGCCAACAGATAGCAGCAGGGTATCCCAAGGCACAGTGACATCGGTAACGCCCAATAAAAAGGCTGTGATCGGCGCAAAGGCAAAAATCATGATCACGTCGTTCACCGAGACTTGGACAAGCGTATAATTTGGGTCTCCTTTGGTGAGCTGGCTCCATACGAACACCATTGCCGTACAGGGCGCAACGCCCAGTAAGATCATGCCAGCAATATATTGTTGGGCCGTTTCGGGGCTAACCAAACTGGCAAAAATAACCTCAAAAAACAAGACACCCAGTGCCGCCATAGTGAAGGGCTTAATTAACCAATTAATGACCACGGTGAGCACTAGTCCTCGTGGGTTTTTGCCGACATTTTTGATCGATGAAAAGTCGATTTGTAGCATCATCGGAAGAATCATCAACCAAATTAACAAGGCAATGACAAGGTTCACTTTTGCATATTCTAATGCCG
>JBPEWS010000109.1:0-1787 GCA_052032465.1 Pseudomonadales bacterium | reverse complement strand
TAACATTCGATGGCAAGTACAATGCCAAAGGTCAGGTGACACCGGATGGTCGATATATTGTTTTTGTGCATGGAAAGTCAGGTCAGTACCATATTGCAGTCAAAGGGGTTGAGCGGCCGCTGTTTAAGTTGTTGACGCAGACGCCGCTGGACGAGTCGCCGAGCATTTCACCCAATGGTTTGTTTATTGCCTATGCGACCCGTAACCGAGGCCAAAACACCCTAGCTTTCTTGGCGTTACGCAATGGGAAGATCAATTATGTGCCGACCCAAAAGGCTATTCGCGAGCCCGCATGGTCGCCGTTTCTAAATTTTTAACATTTTTTTGAATTATTTTTGAACTAAAGCGTATATCTCGGTTCATATAAGTATGAGAAGGCAGTTACTGTTTTTTCATGTTCACATTAATCTCCTATATATGTGTTGAGCGAGCCTTCGGGCTCGCTTTTTTTGTGTTATTTTTAGGCACAATTTAATCAGGTTTTGATCTTCATTTTAAATTCAGTATGATGTACCCAACCAAATCTGGAGTGCGTCATGGATGCTTTATTTACCCTTGATAATTTCATCACCCTACTGATGCTCATTGCCTTGCAGGCGATTTTGGGCTTCGATAACTTGCTGTATATTTCCTTAGAGTCGAAAAAAGCGCCTGAGCACCAACAATCGATGGTGCGAAAACTAGGTATTGGTCTGGCCGTAGTTTTGCGTATCGTTCTGTTGTTTGTGCTAGTTAAGTTGATCAGCTATGTAACGGATCCGTTCTTTAGCTTTGACATTGCAGGCATCGCTAAGGGAAGCTTTAACTTGCATTCCATCATTGTTTTGATCGGTGGTATTTTTATTTTATATACCGCGATGAAAGAAATTTGGCATATGACGCATATTGAAGAAGACGCTGAGCTTCAGCAAAAAGAGCGTCGCCGATCAGCGGGTTCAGTTATCTTTTTAATCGTATTGATGAACCTCGTGTTCTCATTTGACTCGATTTTGAGCGCAATTGCATTGACGGATCAATTCATCATCATGGCAACGGCAATCATCATTGGCGGTATTTTGATGATCTGGCTGGCTGATAATGTGGCCACCTTCCTTGAAAAGAACCGTATGTACGAGGTGATGGGGCTATTTATCCTCTTTGTTGTTGGCATTATGCTGATTTCTGAGGGAGGGCATCTCGCGCACTTGGTTATCTTTGGTAATGAAATTACGCCAATGACCAAAGGCACCTTCTATTTCGTGATTATTGTATTAGTGCTTTCTGATATTGTTCAGTCGCGTTATCAGCGCAAGTTAACATTGAAAAAGCAAGCCAAGCAGCAACTGCTCGACAAATAAGCTGGGCTTAATCATTAATGATCTGACGAATGCTCAGATAATGTCGCGACCAATAGCGTGATTGTAGATCCGATATGATCACGCCTCGCGACGATGAGCTATGAATAAATCGGATCCCCTCCTTAACTGAAGTAATGATGCCTGCATGGGAAATGCGGCCTTTACGCTCGGTGTCAAAAAAAATCAAATCACCCGGCCTGGCTTGATCGATGGAAATGGCTCGGCCTTTTTGTCCTTGTTGGGCAGATGTTCTAGGCAGCTTAAGGTTAATGGAGCCGAAGGCGTTAATCACCAGTCCTGAGCAGTCGATCCCGGAGTGGCTTGTCCCGCCAAGGCGGTAGGGCGTGCCAAGGAAAAGCTTGGCGTGGGCAATCACCTGATCACGCTTAGCGCTAGTCGATAATGGGCGACTCGGGCTTGGCGATCGGTCGAAAGTTGGCGTTTGTGAAT
>JBPEWS010000108.1:0-1714 GCA_052032465.1 Pseudomonadales bacterium | reverse complement strand
AGTCAAATGGCATATCTTCTTCTGGCATAATCGCTGAGATCACACCTTTGTTACCGTGACGACCCGCCATTTTATCACCCGGCTGGATACGGCGTTTTACGGCCAAGTACACTTTAACAACCTTTTGAACGCCATGCGCAAGATCATCGCCTTCAGCCAATTTATCTTGGAATGTGCGGTAACGCGACTCCATATCAGCCTTGTGCTTTTCAATATAGCTGGCTGCATCTTCAATTTGCGTTGCAAGCTCCGCATCGGCTGGGCGAATTTCAAACACTTGCTCAGCGCTAAGCTCTGTAAGGTCCGCTTCTGACAATACCGTGCCACGCTTAAGACCTGCACCACCATTAACTTTTTGGTCAACCAACTGCTTCTTAAGACGGTTAGCAATAGCGCCTGACAAAATACGGTGCTCATCTTGTAAATCCTTGCGGAATTTTTCTAAGGTTGCCGTTTCGATTTGGCGAGCACGCTCATCTTTATTGACAGGATCACGAGTGAAGACCTGAACATCAATAACCGTACCTTTAACACTTGAGCCTACGCGCAAAGAGCTGTCTTTAACGTCGCTGGCTTTATCACCAAAGATCGCACGAAGCAGTTTCTCTTCAGGTGAAAGCTGGCTTTCGCCTTTAGGCGTAACTTTACCAACAAGCACGTCACCTGGCTTAACTTCAGCACCGACATAAACCACACCCGTTTCATCCAGCTTAGATAAAGCTGATTCACTGATGTTTGGAATATCCGCTGTGATTTCTTCAGGCCCAAGACGCGTTTCACGCGCAATACAAGTTAGCTCTTGGATATGGATTGACGTTAGGCGATCGTCTTTAACCAACTTCTCAGAAATAAGGATCGAATCCTCGAAGTTATAACCATTCCACGGCATGAACGCGACACGTAGGTTTTGACCAAGCGCCAATTCACCCATATCAACCGAACAACCGTCCGCCAGAATATCACCACGCTCAACGCGATCACCTACTTTTACCAATGGACGCTGGTTAATACAGGTGTTTTGGTTAGAGCGCGTGTACTTAATTAGGTTATAAATATCAACGTTGTTATCGCCAACTTCGTCATTATCGACCATGATAACAACACGGCTTGCATCAACGCTGTCTACGATACCCGCACGTTTTGCTACCGCACAAACGCCTGAGTCACGCGCAGCAATTCGCTCAAAGCCAGTACCTACTAGTGGCTTCTCTGAGCGTAGTGTTGGCACTGCCTGACGTTGCATGTTCGAACCCATCAATGCACGGTTCGCATCATCGTGTTCAAGGAAAGGAATCAGTGATGCAGCCACCGAAACAACCTGACGTGGAGATACGTCCATGAAGTTAACTTTTTCTGGTGGCGCTAGAGTAAATTCACCTTGATGACGAATCGCAACTAATTCATCTGTTAGTTTATTTTTTGAATCTACCGCAGAATCTGCCTGTGCAATAATGAAGTCGTTTTCATCATAGGCAGACAAATATACCACTTCATCGGTGACCACGCCGTTATCCACTTTACGGTATGGACTTTCAATAAAGCCATACTCATTCGTGCGCGCAAACGTCGCCAATGAGTTGATCAAACCAATGTTTGGACCTTCTGGCGTTTCGATCGGACAAACACGACCATAATGCGTTGGGTGAACGTCTCGAACTTCAAAGCCCGCACGATCACGTGTCAAACCACCAGGACCAAGCGCAGAAATACGGCG
>JBPEWS010000107.1:0-15862 GCA_052032465.1 Pseudomonadales bacterium | reverse complement strand
GCCCGAGGCTTGCAATACCTGCTCTAGAATCAGCTCGCCCCAAGTTCCACGGGTTTTTGACTGAGTTTTCAAGGCTTTAGTAAGCTCTACGGCTTCTTGGCCGATTTGCTGGTTCAGCGCTTTTAGATGATGAATTTCTGTCAGAATTCGTTGGCGGCCCTCATTGTCCTTTAAATAGACATCATCCACTTTACGCTGAAACTGGGCCATTTGCTCTTTTAGTGGCGCAAGCCAAGCCTTGAGCTGCTGGTCTGCCACTTCACCGACCTGCTTGCTTTGCTCACCGAGCACTTGTCTCGAAAGTTGCTCAAATTCGGCTTTGATCTCATTTTTACGCAGCTCTAAGGCCTGCATTTGTTCGCGCAGGTGTTGCTCCGTTAATTGCTGTTTGCTCTTTAAAACCGCAACTTCTTGTTCAAAACGGTATTTTTCATCCGTTGTTTTTTGGTGCTGATCTTTTAATGCTTCAAAGCCCTTCAGCTGACCTTGCAAATGCTGTTGGTCATTTTGCAGATGGTGAATTTGTTCTATTCGTTGCTGATCCAGCTGCCTAAACTGATCTATTTCACTGCTCAGTGCGCGCACACGACGACGGCTTGATAGCCAAAGGCTCAAGCAAAGCAAAAATAATACAGCGAGTACAATCAACGCAACGCTCACCCACAAGCGGTATTGACTGATCCATTCTAAAGTCAACGATGTCCCCTATTTCTCTAATTTCATTAATTATTGCATCTCAAACATCGCGCCAAGCAGCTTTGCTCATACCATGCGCTTTTGCTGGTGTTGAATTAGCCAAAAACCCTGTTCAAAACGAGACACTTCACGACTGACCATTATTTGGTGCGTTTTTTAAGCGATGCGGTTATGCGTGGTTGTGGTTACCAACAGCAGCGTCTTTAAACAACCTAAAAAAGTTTTGCCCTGTCACGGTGATTAGCTCTTCGTAGCTTACCCCTTTAAGATCGGCAATAAACTCAGCGACCTTGGAAACATAAGCCGGCTCATTGGGTTTACCTCTAAAGGGAACTGGGGCCAAATAAGGTGAATCGGTTTCAACCAATAAGCGCTCCAACGGCAAAGCGCGAACCACGTCTTGTAGCTGCGTTGCATTTTTAAAGGTCACAATGCCTGAAATAGAGATATAAAAACCCAATTCAAGTGCTTGCTCAGCCATCTGCTGGGTTTCGGTAAAGCAGTGCAAAACGCCTTTACATTGCTCAGCGCCCTCTTCTTTTAGTAGGCGAATGGTATCTTCGCGAGCCTCACGTGTGTGAATAATGAGCGGTTTATCCACCGCATTCGCCGCTTGGATATGTCGACGAAAGCGCGTTTGCTGCCAGCTCATATTGGCGCCTTTTTTAGTGCGGAAATAATCAAGACCCGTTTCGCCTATGGCAACGATTTTGGGGTGTTTGGATAATTCGATCAGCTCATCAACGCTGGGCTCTTGGCAATCCTCGTAGCAAGGATGCACGCCCACTGAGGCAGAAATATCCGGATGTTGCTCGGCAATGCTTAAAACGTCTTGAAACTTCTCTAAGGTAATACAGACATTCAGCAAGTGCTGAACGCCTGTGTCGCGAGCGGCTTGAACGGCACGATCAAGATTGCCGTCGTGAGTTGTTAAGTCTAATTTATCTAAATGACAATGGGAGTCAACCAGCATGTTATATCGTGTAAGTCGGTAAATCCGAATTGATCATACCTGCAAGTTGCGTCTCTATAAACACTTTTAAACGATCTAATTTATCATCAAACTGAAGACCAATGCCTTGTGGCTTGTTAAGTCCCATACCTTTAGGGCTGATCCAGACTACTTTACCCGTTACGGCATAGCGGTTGTCTTCATTAAGAACCGTTAGGGCCAAACGAACGGTATCGCCCAGTTTAAAATCGGTGTTTTTGGTTTTAACGAATAAGCCACCAAATTTGATATAAGGCATATAGCAGCGATACAGCTCCTCGATGGTCATAATTTGATATCGAAGAATGGGTGAGGTTGGCGTTTTGTTTTCTTCTTGCATAAATAATAAGTGTCCTAAGCGCTGATCATCATTCGACCCAAAGGGTGAGCCAATTCATCAGCAGTATCTCTTGGTTTAGGTTATAACTCTGCTCAAATTTATCAAGCATTTCAGCTAATTGCTGCGCGATTTTAAGTAGTAATTGCGTATCCATGTTGCTTATTAGTGTAGCAAAAGACTCTGGATATTGATCAGCGCCTAGCATCTTCGCCTCAACCAAACGCTGCATTAATCGATACAATGCGGGTCCAAAAAACTCAGCGGGCAATGCCAGCCACTGCTCAGCTAGCTCAAGGCTGGTCAGACGTGCAGACTTAAGCGCCGACAACTGCTGCACCAAAGAGCGCAGAGCTGATTGCTCATCATCTTCAAGGTGTAAAAACCGCTGAACCAGACGCGCCTTTGGGCCTAATAAATCCATTGCTTGCTCAATTTGCAACGCAGAAAACCCTTGCCCATGAAGCCATTGCTGCAATTGCTCTACCGTTGGCTCGGGGCAACGCGTCCACTGGACACGGCTTTTTATCGTGGGCAATAGCTTGGCCATGTTTTCAGCCGCCAGCAAAAAATAACAACCTGCGTTCGGCTCTTCCAAGAGCTTTAATAACGCATTGGCCGCAAAAGCGTTCAGGTCATTAACCGTATCTATGATGATCACCTTAACAGGGCTCACCTGCGAGGTTTGTTCACAAAACTGTTGTATCGCTCGAACTTGATCAATACGAATATCGCTGGATTTACCCTCAGGCCTCACCAATAAGCAATCTGGGTGGCTTCCCTGACGCGCCAAACTGTCGAATAAATGACAGCTTTTACATTGTCCGCAGGCCTGAGTTAACGCATTATCCTTAGCCGAAAGGCAGAGCATATGTTTCGCTAAATGCTGAAAATACAAGGACTTGGCCGTTCCTTTTGGCCCGACAAGCAAAGATGCATGAGCCATCTGCCCATTAAAAAACGCCTGAGACTGCTGCTGATAAAAGCTTGCAAACCAAGGTGGCAGTGCGTCTTGTTCAAGGCGCTCAATCATCTTGGCGCTGCCATTGTTCAAAAAGCTGCTCAAGCCCTGCTATTATTTGCTTTTGCACCTGCGCTAACGGCTGAGTGGCATCAATGATTTGATAACGCTTGGGCTGCGCCTCTGCCCGCGCTAAATACTGTGCTCGAGTGGCATTAAAAAACGCCTCATGCTCTTGCTCAAACCGGTCTTTGCCCTCGCCTCGGCCCTGAACACGTTGCTGGCTGATCGCATAGGGTGCATCCAACAAAAATACGGTATCTGGCCTAAGCGAGCCCTGAACTTCAGACTCCAATAAGCCGATAAATGCCAAATCCATGCCACGACCACCTCCTTGATAAGCGTAAGTCGCGTCGGTAAAACGATCCGAAACCACCCAGTCACCTGAGGCTAAGCTGGGTTGAATCACCTGAGACAAGTGCTGAGCTCTAGCAGCAAAGACCATCAAGAGCTCGGCCTTTTCATCCATCGTTTCATCACGAGGTTGCAGTAAAAGCTCACGAATCTCCTCGGCCAGCGGTGTTCCGCCCGGCTCTCGAGTCATGCGTACAGAAACCTGACGCTCCTTTAGCCACGATTCGATCAACGCAAGGTTGGTGGACTTTCCCACCCCCTCGATGCCTTCAACTGTAATAAAAAATCCGCGTTTCATACTCTGCTTATTTCATCAATCGATTATCCACGCCTTATTTTGGCGAAGAGCGATAATCCTGTCGGCGTTTTAACTGATATTCTCTAACCGCACGAGAATGCTCTTGATACGTTCTTGAAAATACGTGACTGCCATCACCTTTGGCCACAAAGTATAGCGTATTACCCGCTTTTGGGTTTAGAGCAGCCTCAATAGCAGCCTGAGACGGCATGGCGATTGGTGTTGGCGGCATACCAGCTATAACATAAGTGTTATAGGGCGTTGCACGGGTGATATCGCGCTTACGAATATTGCCATCATAGTCTTTGCCAATGCCATAAATAATGGTCGGATCCGTTTGCAATTTCATGCCTTTATTCAATCTGCGGACAAATACACCAGCGATTTCTGGTCGCTCATACGCCACACCCGTTTCCTTTTCCACAATAGACGCCATGATCAACGCCTCATAAGCGGATACATAGGGAAGATCATCGGCCTTTTTTGCCCATGCCGCTTTTAAGCGCTTTTGCTGAGTTTCAAACGCCTGAAGTAATAAGTCCTTATCCGTCATTGAGCGGGTGAAAAAGTAGGTATCAGGCGCAAACCAGCCTTCGGCGTGCTCAACAGGTAAACCGAGGGCTTTCGCAAGAGCTTGGCCATCTTCACTGCTGGTCGCATAATCTAGCTGCTGTTGTAAGCGCTTTTCTTCAGCCAAGGCTTCCAGTAACTGCCATACATTCCAACCCGGAATAATGGTGAATCGGTAGCGTTGAACATCACCAGCGATCATACGCGCGGTCAATGTTCTCGGCGTTTCATCTTCATTTAAGCAATACTCGCCTGCTTTTAGATCAGCCGACAGCCCTTCATAACGAGCCCAAAGTCGCCAAACTTGAGCATCTAAGGCAAGCTGCTCTGCTTGTAGCTTACGTAAAAAATGCGATAAGCCTTCACCCTTTTTAAGCTCTAGGCACACAGGCTCTTGCGACACTTGGCTGGCGTTTTGCAGCGGCTGGTCTAGAGATTTAACCCGTAAAAAACCATAGCCCAAGGCCAGAACAAAAGCGACAACAGCTAAAAAACTCAGGCCGAAAAAAATACGTTTTAACACAGTTCTATCCTATCTCCAGCGACGATTTTCCCCCAGCGCTCAGCAACCAAGTCACTGAAAGCTAACGCCTGCTTACTATATTGAATGGGTTGCTGATCCAGCTCACTCACGAAGCGCATACCCCGTACGCTATTGGCTAGCCAAAGCCCTTTGGCCGCAGTGATTAACTGATCGCTGCTCAGCGGCTTTTCACTTAACTTAATATTTTGCTGTTTTGCCAACTTTATGAGTTGGTCACGAAAAATCCCCGACACGCCACCGTGAACAAGACTTGGTGTCCAAAGCCCATCATCGATCCAAGCAAAAACATTATGAAAGCTCGCCTCTGCAACATGGCCACAGTGGTTAAGCATCAGCCCTTCATCGGCTGAAACCGCCTGCCACTCCCTTGTTGCCAAAACATAATTAAGCGCATTTGTGGTTTTTAAACCGTTGATCACTGGACCAAAATCAGGCACTGGTGTCGTACAGCTAACCACCGATAATGCCTCGCCTGAGCTGGCCGTATCTAAGGCTCGATACTGTACATCAAAAACCAGTTTTGCCTGCTCATCTCGAGCTAAACCTGCTTTGCCTTGCACAACGGAGCACTGCAAGCGAACAATGGCTGATGATATTGTGCTCGAATCCGAAGCTAAATCCGGCGTGCATTCTGCTTTAAAAGCTTGCTTTATCTTATTGAAAAGATTAACTATTTCTCGCCTTTCAAACTGAACTCCAAAGCGTTCAGCGCTGAGCGAAAGACGTGATACATGAGAAGATTCAAAAAGGATACGATCCGATTGCAACCGCAGTGTGGTAAAGAAACCATCACCGAATAAGGTTGCTCGGTTATGCATTACTCAGCAAACTTGCGGAAGATGACGCTGCCGTTTGTGCCGCCAAAACCAAAGGAGTTGCTCAGAGCAACATTGATCTCACGCTCCTGCGCTTCATTAGGCACAAAATTAAGATCACAGCCGTCTTCAGGCTCTTCATGGTTGATCGTTGGTGGTGCAACATTATGATAAACCGCCAGCGTAGAGAAAATGGCTTCGATCGCGCCCGCCGCCCCTAATAAGTGTCCCGTCATGGACTTAGAAGAGCTGACCGCAAGATCATAGGCATGATCGCCAAACAAGCGTTTTACCGCTTGAACTTCGATCACATCACCTGCTGGTGTCGATGTGCCGTGGGCATTGATGTAATTCACTTCTTCAGGGTTGATACCTGCATTATTAAGCGCATTACGCATAGCGGCTTCAGCACCCTTACCTTCTGGCTCAGGGCTTGTAATGTGATAGGCATCGCCACTCATTCCGTAACCCACAAGCTCGGCATAAATCGTAGCACCACGTGCCTTCGCATGCTCAAGCTCCTCAAGCACGAGAACGCCCACGCCATCGCCTAGTACAAAACCGTCTCGGTTTTTATCCCAAGGTCGACTTGCGCGGTTAGGCTCATCATTGCGCGTAGATAATGCACGGGCATTACCAAAGCCTGACATAGCAACAGGCGATGAAGCTTTTTCAGCACCACCGGTCACCATAACATCCGCTAAGCCAAGTTGAATTTGTTGGGCCGCCAAAATTAGTGCGTGCGTACCTGTAGTACAGGCTGTTGCCACAGCAAGGTTTGGCCCTTGCAAGTTGTAGCGCATAGAGACTTGGCCTGAGGCCATATTGACGATCATTGAAGGAATAGCAAAAGGCGAGATACGCTTAGGGCCGCGTTCTAACAGGGTTTGCTTGCAGTCTTCAATGGTTGAAATGCCACCAATGCCAGAGCCAATCAATGTGCCTGCTCGGGCAGCATTGGCATCAGTAATTTCAAGGTTGGCATCTTTAATTGCCTCATCAGAGGCAATCAGCGCATATTGAATGAATTCATCCATTTTGCGCTGGTCTTTTTTGTCGATAAACGCATCAACATCAAGACCTTGAACCAGGGCGGCGAAACGAGTGCCATAGCTAGATGTATCAAAATGCTCAATTAATTGCATATTCGATACACCAGCGACAAGGTTTGACCAGTTTTGGCTAACGTTATGACCAATTGCGCTAACCGCGCCCATACCTGTAATAACGACTCGCTTCACAACAGCCCCTTTTTTTGCTTCTATTTTGCTTTTATCGCGTTGAGTCCACTATGGCTCAACGCTTAAAAAGTGTAGCGATTACTCAGCGTTTGCTGAGATATAATCAATTGCGGCCTGAACCGTAGTGATTTTTTCAGCTTCTTCGTCAGGAATTTCGATGTCAAACTCTTCCTCAAGTGCCATCACCAATTCCACAGTGTCTAGAGAGTCTGCGCCAAGGTCGTCAACGAAAGATGCTTCAACAACCACTTTGTCAGCTTCAACACCTAGTTGCTCAACAACAATTTTCTTTACGCGCTCTTCGATAGAGTTACTCATCGTAATGCTCCTGTTACTCTGTTTAAAATTTCAGGTTGCTAATTCTATGTAAACCGCCCATTCACAGCAAGTGAAAAATTCACTCAGACAAAGCCAGCGAGCCTGTCGCTACAAAAATGCCACAGTGATATTTTTATCACATCAAGCAACTTTTTTGCATTAAATGGTCTAATCATTTCAATCAATAACAGGAGTCAAACCGTGAACTCATCGCGCCATCAAAATGGCCAAACCGATGATGCAGGTAATGCATCTAGTGAAAAAAGCCGCTCAAAAAACAACTGGGTAGCCAAACATAATTACCATCAAAGCCTGCGTTTTCGAGATCGTAAAAACGATTATCAACGCCACGAAAAACACAAAAAGCGCCATCATCATCACGATTCTGGCGCTTTTTTGCTATCTAGCGGTCTAAAAACGATCCGAAAACAATATTGCTGTTTTTAAAAAGTACTGTTTTTAAAAAGGAATGTCTTCGTCGAAGCTGCCTGAGGCTTGCATAGAGGCGTCTGAAGCGGACGAAGCGTCAGAGCCAGACAATGCCTCGATACGCCAAGCTTGCAAGCTCGTGAAACAGCGCTCAGGCTTGCCAGGCGCACTCCAGAGGCGGCCGTTCAGGCTAAAGTGCACTTTAAGCTCGTCACCCACTTGGTAGCTGTCCATCAGGGCGCATTTATCTTTGATTAGCTCAAAGGCTACGTAGTTAGGATAATCAGGGTTTTCGCCCTCGCCGCTAAGCTTGAGCACAAACTCTCGTTTGGTGAACCCGTTCTGGCCAAATGATTGCGTGTCGCCAATGCGGTAAATTTCGCCTTGTGCTTCAAAATTCTTGCCCATAATTGCTTCTTCTTTTGCGTGTAAAATCAAGCCAATAACATAGCAAAAGCTACGTTAAATCACCACATGTGATACTTAAAAATGAGGTTTTGGCCAAAAGCAGGCATTGTAATTAGAGTGCGTATTAGAACGAACATTGCTAACAGGTGATGAGATTTGTGCGCTACTGAGCCTTTCTTGTTAGCCATTTTAGTCACCCTCTTAGCTGCCAGACGGCAAAGCAAAATGCATCGAAACAGATAGAATAAAGCAAAAGTGCTATATGAATGCGAAAGAAGACGGACAGATTAGAAGAAGGCGGAATTATAAGTGGTAGGCGTAATTGGACTCGAACCAACGACCCCCACCATGTCAAGGTGGTGCTCTAACCAACTGAGCTATACGCCTACAATAGGCCGTGCATTCTAGCGCAACTGTGCTCGAGCGCCAAGTGTTTTTATGACAATTTTCCTCAAGGGTTAAGGTAGTAACCTTCTCTGATACGTTGAGGGTGATCTCCCACGTCAATTCGAGCAATTTCTCTAGCTTCGCGGTAAGAGATAACAGACATTTGATCCGTTTCGCTCCATGAAATGTAGCAGTACTCACCACTTTTATCGGTTGTCACCCAATAAGGTTTTTTGCCAAGATTTTTCAGTAGCTGGTAATCAAATGTTTGCTGATCCACGATGGCTACGTAATCACTCATAGTCCCAGCAACACAAAGAGTGTCGCCCGCACCGTTCATTGCAATTCCGTGATGCGCTGAGTCGTTAATATAGCGTTCAACTGGGATATCAGGGATTAAGTTGGGTAACTCTGCAAAACGAGTTATTTCGTCAGTTTGCATATCAAACTCAACAAAACCATGTAAAAAAGATAACTGGAAATAGAAGAATCTTTCATCAGGCGTATGAGCCATAGGACGAATTGATGGACTGAAATCAAGACCTGCTTCGCTTAACTTTTCCTCCATATCAAACTCTTTAAGCGTTTCCATTGTCTGTGAATCGACGACTTTAAACGTTCGCGATCCTTTAACATAAGGTGTCGCTAAACCACGATCGAAAGGAAGAAATACATTCCCAATGCTCGAGTGATAGATTTTATCACCGTCTTTCGAGTACACGTTCTCATGAGGTGAGTCACCTGTTCCAAAGCGATTTAATTCTTTACCCGTATTAATATCGAGAATATGCACAACATTACCTGTAGAAGCTGAAACAGCAACTTTGGAACCATCTGGAGATAACGCCATATGATCACTGCGATAACCATCAACCTCGAAGCGCCAGACGATATCATTAGTGGTCGTATTAATCGCGACAACATCCGCAAAACTTGGTCGAGATACAACGAGCAATGAACCATCAGGTGTGCTGTACATGTCATCAACATATTGATCATTGCCTTCACCAATTAACTGGCGAATACCTAGAAACAACACAAATTGATCAGGGTTGCGACGAATTTCTCTTATCCGCTCAGTTTTATCTGGGATCCCATTGATGCGTGTGATGGTTTGGTAAGTTTTAGCATGGATGACGTCAATCATGCCTTCCCAGTTATTTCCAACATAAATTACTGGCGTGGGTTTCATGTCTACCACTTCAGCATGGCTCAGATTGAAAAAGCACAGTAGAACAATAGTTAAAATCTTTTTTGTAATCTTCATAAATAAAAAACCTTCCTGACATAATTTGCTAAAAAATTATTCATCAAGGTTTTATATTGCATTAGTAGCTTTTGGTGTTTTTTTGTTAACATCAATTACATATGCAGGGTACCTAACTGCTTACAAGCCCAAGGTGCTGATATCGCCATCGCCTTCACGAATCAGCTCAGGGTTGTCACCAAGCAAACTCACCACAGTGGTTTCCGTTGCCATGCCATAGCCTCCGTCAATAATCACATCCACTTGATGGCCCAAAACCTGTTCAATATCGTCAGGGTCCATGAGTGGAAACTCATCGCCTGGCATTTGCAAAGTGGCCGTAATCAAGGGCTCACCCACGGCTTCAAGCAGGCTTTGTGAAATCGCATGGTCTGGCACGCGCAGGCCAATGGTACGACGCTTGGGGTGCATCAGGCGGCGAGGCACTTCGGTGGTGGCATCCAGAATAAAGGTGTAGGCACCCGGCGTGTTTGATTTGATCAGGCGGTACTGCCAGTTTTCCACCTTGGCGTAGTTAGCAATTTCGCTCAAGTCTCTGCATAAGAGCGTGAACAAGTGCTTGTCATCAAGGCGACGAATTTGCTTGATCACGTCTAATGCGTTTTTTTCATCCAGTTTGCAGCCAATGGCGTAGGCGGTATCTGTCGGATAAATCACAACACCACCTTTTCGGATAATGTCCACCGCTTGGTTAATTAGGCGCGGCTGCGGGTTGTCAGGATGAATGCGAAGTCGAAGGCTCATAACTCTCCCATCGAGATAGTATCGGTTGTAATAAGTCGGCCACGGGATAATCCCCCAAGTCAGTTTGTGGGTTTGGCCCGTGAAAGTCGCTACCAAAAGACATGCTTAAGTTAAAAAGTAGCGCTTGGCGATAAAGAAATTCAGTTTGTGTGGCTTCTTGCTTACCAGAGACAACTTCAAGGCCATCGCCTCCTGCCTCAGCAAAGTCACGAATTAAGGATCTTAGCTTAGTTTTGCTGAGCTGATAACCTGCAGGATGTGCAAGATACGCCTCCCCTTGAGCGGCTTGAATGGTGGCAATAATGGTTTTATAGCTGGCCCATTCGGTCTCAACAAAACAGGGTTTGCCATCGCCAAGGAATTGACGAAACGCTTGCGAGAAATTACGCACAGCGCCTTGGTTGATTAAGGCTTGGGCAAAATGCGCACGCCCTGGTGGGCCTGGCTTTGACAAATCAGCGGCTAATGCAAAGCTATGCTTGATATTGCGCTTGGCAAGCAACTCACCCATCTGCTGCGCACGTTGCCAACGGGCAGCCTGCTGCGACTCGATCAAGGCCTGCATGGCCGGATCACTCGCATCCACGCCAAGACCAAGAATATGGATTTCTGTCTCGGGGTGGCGAGCCGACAGCTCAATGCCGGGAATAATCTGGATATGTTCAAGCTGGCTTGCTGTTTGTTGCGCTTCGCTAATGCCTGCCATGGTGTCATGGTCGGTTAGGGCCAAAAAGCGAACACCATTGTCATGAGCGCGACGTACAACATCCGATGGGGATAAAAGCCCATCTGAGCATGTGCTATGACAATGTAAATCCACGGTTTGACTAGGCATAAAGGTCAGAACTTGTATAATGGCAACCAAGCTTAATTGTACACCGATATGAAAGTATTTCTCGACTTTTTGCCTGTTACTCTGTTCTTTGTGGTCTATAAAATGGCCGATAAAACGCGCGACATCCTAAACGCGTTTCTGCCAGAATCTGCCTCTGTTTGGCTTGCTGATCAAAGCGACTTTATTCTTGCCACCTTGTTTTTAATCCCTGCTACGCTGATCCCAATTATTTACGTATGGCAAAAAGAGCGCCGTATTGAAAAAATGCACGTTATCACCTTTGCCATCGTGCTGTTGATGGGCGGTTTAACCATTGCGCTGGACAGTCCGGTTTTTCTTAAGTGGAAACCGACCATTGTGAGCTGGGCTTTTGGGCTGGTCTTTGGTATTAGCCTACTGCTTAACCGCAATTTGCTTCAAAAATTATTGGGCGATCAAATCACGTTGCCCGATGCGGTTTGGACGCGCCTAACCTTGTTCTGGATCGGTTACTTTCTCATTACCGGCCTCATCAATATTTATGTGGCTTATCAATTTAGTGAAGAGATTTGGGTGGATTTCAAACTCTTCGGCATGCTGGGACTCACATTGGTTTTTGTCGTGATCCAAGGTTTTTATCTCAGCCAACACATCAAACCTGAGGAATAATCATGCTTATTGCAATTATGGCGCAAGACGCTGAAAACAGTTTAGAAGCACGCTTATCGGTTCGTGAAGCACACCTAGCGCGATTAACCGAGCTACAAAACCAAGGCCGCTTAGTTTTAGCTGGCCCTCACCCAATTAACGAAGCGGGCGATACCAGTGAAGGCTTCAGCGGCAGCTTAATCGTGGCTGAATTTGATTCACTTGATGATGCTCAAGAATGGGCGCAGAACGACCCTTACATTGATGCAGGCGTCTATACTGAGGTGCTGATCAAACCGTTTCTTCAAGTTTTTCCCAAAGCTTAAACTTCCTGAATTAAACGTAAATAAATAGGATAAAACCCACTATGAAAGCCGTTATGCAGTGGCTCAATGTCATTCTTGGTAGCCTTCTTTTTCTGGCCAATTTATTGATCCTCTACCCCACGTTTTTCGTTTTTTCTTTATTCCGCTTAGTGCCGATCAAGCCAATTAGCAACGCGGCTCGCTGGCTGATTGACTGGATTGTTCGGTTCTGGATTCGTAATAATAATCGCATTATTGAGCTGTTAACCAGCACCAAGTGGACCATTGAAACCACTGACCGCGTCAACCTTTCGACAAAAGGCTCTTACTTTATGGTGTCTAACCATATCTCGGGTGTCGATATTCCTGTTTTGCAGAAAGTCTTCTCTGATCGCACGCCTTTTTTGAAGTTTTTCCTTAAGCAAGAGCTCATTTGGGTGCCTTTGCTGGGCTATGGCTGGTGGGCGCTTGATTTCCCTTTCATGAAACGCTACAGCAAAGAGTACCTAGCCAAGCACCCTGAAAAGCGCGGGCAAGATTTCATCGCGACGCAAAAGGCCTGCGAAAAGTTCAAGCACGTACCCGTTACAGTGATTAACTACCTTGAAGGAACGCGTTTTACGCCTGAAAAGCATAAAAAACAAAATTCGCCGTTCAAACACCTGCTCAAACCGAAAGCGGGCGGACTGAGCTATGCGCTTAGCGCCATGGGGCCTAAGATCCAAACGCTGATCGATGTCACCATTATTTATCCGCAAGGAAAAGTGGGCTTATTTGACCTGTTTGCTAACCGCATTCAAGAAATTGTGGTCATTATTGACCAACTCGACATCCCGAGCTGGCTGAGCGAAGGCGATTATCAGAATGACCCTGAGTTTCGTCAAAAAGCCCAAGACTGGGTAAACGCGCTTTGGATCGCAAAAGATCAGCGAATTGAAGACCGCTTGAATCAGTCTTCTTAATCCGCTTACGGTTATTGGCGATGAATGCTCATCGCCAATAACCGTAATTTGCCTTGCCTTCTACCTTTTTTCTTTTTCCCCTTTTTCCTAGCCCTTTTCTTTTCCTTCCTCATGTCGAGCTTGCTGATCTAGCTGCTTGAGTTGCATGAGTTTTTGCTTGATTTTGATTTCCAGCCCTCGCTCAACGGGCTCATAAAATGTGGGCGGATGCGCTGAAAAAGCATCGGGGAAATACTGCTCGCCAGGAACATAAGCGCCTTCGTAATTATGCGCATAGCGATATTCTTTGCCATAGCCCTGCTCTTTCATTAACTGAGTCGGGGCATTGCGCAAATGAAGCGGTACATCAGCGCTGCGGTTATCTTTAACGAAGCGTATTGCCTGCTTAAAGGCGTTATACACCGCATTACTTTTTGGCGCTGAAGCCAGATAAACCAATGCTTGAGCAATCGCTAATTCCCCTTCTGGCGAGCCTAGGCGTTCCTGCGTTTCCCAGGCATTAAGGCAAATTTGAAGCGCCCTTGGGTCGGCATTGCCAATATCTTCACTGGCCATTCGCACCACTCGTCTTGCGATATACAGCGGGTCACAACCTCCATCTAACATTCTTGCAAACCAATATAAGGTGGCATCAGGGTCAGAGCCGCGAACGCTTTTATGAAGCGCCGAGATTTGGTCATAGAAGTTCTCGCCTTGCTTATCAAAACGTCGATAACTTTGCGATAGTGTTTGCTCGATGACGGCCAAGGAAATGATCTGGCTTTGTTCGCTTCGGGCTAATTGCATGGCGATCTCTAAAGCGCCCAATAATCGGCGCGCATCTCCATCAGCACTTTCTAGCAGGACGGTTTGGGCCATTGCCTCCATTGTCATCGCTTCATGCTCAAGCGCCCTTACCAGCAGGCTTTCAAGCTCAGCGAGCATGAGCGGTTTGAGAACATAAACTTGCGCTCTGGACAGTAACGCGTTATTGAGTTCAAACGATGGGTTTTCGGTCGTTGCCCCCATGAGAATAATCAATCCAGACTCAACATGTGGCAAAAAGGCATCTTGTTGTGACTTATTAAATCGATGAATTTCATCAACAAAGAGGATGGTTTTTATCCCAAGGTTTTGATTCGTTTGAGCTTGCTTAATGGCTTCGCGGATTTCTTTTACGCCGCTAAGCACCGCAGATATCGGGATGAAGTCGGCCTCGGCCTGCTGTGCGATGATCTGCGCCAAGGTGGTTTTTCCTACCCCTGGCGGCCCCCAGAAAATCATCGAGTGAACATCTCCGTGTTCTATCACTCGTTGAAGCGGCTTGCCCTCGCCGATCAGATGCGATTGGCCAACAAATTGTTCAAGACTATGCGGTCGAAGTTTGGCGGCAAGTGGCTGGTAGGTGTCCATAGGCAAATATCAACGGGATCTCAATGCACGAAATTGCCAAATAGTATACGGGGCAATGAGCGGTTTTTCTAATCGATAAGGCGGTATGAGGCGCTATTTTGGCCGCGCCTCGGCTGTTTATTGCTCCACTGTTTATTGCTCGGCTGTTTATTGCTCGATGATATCAATCCCTTGCGGCAGGTTTGGCTCAAAAATACTGGGGCTAATCTGCGTCTTTTTTTCGATATCATAAAAGCTAATTAATGTGGTTTGACCGAGATTATCTTCAAGCTTCATATAACGAGCGACCGTGTCTTTATTAAAGCCAATTTCAAGGCTAATAAAGAGCGCATCATCGGACTTTGGCATAAGCACATAGGCTTCACCTGCGCTACTCACTGACTTGGTCACATGGTAGTCATTATCAATTTTGCTACTGTCGCCACTCAGTAAATGCGCCGGCACCTCGCTCACTTCGTCGGATAAGGTCTGCACAATGGCTTGATCAAGGTCGACATCAAAAACCACCATCTTGTCTTGATTCACAAAGATTTGCTGAACAAATGGCGTATCCACATCCCAACGGAACTGGTTTGGCTTTTGTACCCACATTTCGCCTTGGCTGATCTGATCAGACTGGCCATTTTCGGTAAAAACGCGTTGAGAGAATTTGGCATTCATGGCTTGAGTTTGGGCAAGCTTATCTTGTAACTCCTGCGCGGGATTTGCCATAGCTAGGGGCATGATACAGCTGATCAACAGTCCGAAAAAAGCGGATCGTAATTTCATTGAATATCCTTTATTGACGTTGTCTATTTCGTTGGAATAAATTTTCACTACAAAGTTCATTGTAGGTGCTATTCAGTAGCGGCCTAAAAACGGCTTAATCAAAACGACAGGTAATAAAAAAGCGGCAACCTCATACAAGGCGCCGCTTTTTCGAATCGCTTAGTAATCAGAGATTAGTTTTTCTCTTTATCAACGATTTTGTTCGCAGCAATCCAAGGCATCAAAGAACGAAGCTTCGCACCTGTTTGCTCGATTGGGTGTGCCGCGTTGTTACGACGACGTGCTGTCATTGACGGGTAGTTCAACTGACCTTCAGCAATGAACATTTTCGCGTATTCGCCATCTTGAATGCGCTTCAATGCATTACGCATTGCTTCACGAGACTGCTCGTTGATAACCTCAGGACCTGTCACGTACTCACCGTACTCAGCATTGTTTGAGATTGAGTAGTTCATGTCAGCGATACCGCCTTCGAACATCAAGTCAACAATTAGCTTAAGCTCGTGCAAACACTCAAAATAAGCCATCTCAGGTGCATAACCTGCTTCAACCA
>JBPEWS010000106.1:0-3572 GCA_052032465.1 Pseudomonadales bacterium | reverse complement strand
CTGCGTTCAAATCATATTTTGCTAGAATTTCGTTACGAGTGCCATGTTTGAGCACTTCATCGCCGACACCCAGAACCAACAACGGGTTTGCTTTGCCATGAGCATGCAAAACTTCAGAAATCGCAGCATTAGCACCGCCCTGAATTACATGGTCTTCAAGGCTGACAAGAAGTTCATGCTCATCGGCTGCTTTCAGAATGGCTTGCTCATCGATGGGTTTAACAAAACGCATATCGATAACGGTGGCATCAAGTTGTTCTGCTGCCTTTAACGCTTCATGTAATAGGGTGCCAAAGGCAAAAATACAAACACGATCCTTGGTTTTGCTGCTTGTTCGGCGAGTTACTGATCGACCCAGCTCAAGGGCATCCATTGTCTCAATTTGCTCAGCACCAATACCGGTTCCGCGAGGATAACGAACCGCCGCTGCGCCAGAGTGTTGGTAGCCCGTCCAGAGCATTTGACGACATTCGTTTTCATCAGAAGGTGCCATGATCACTAAATTTGGCAGGCAGCGCATATAAGCGTAATCATAAATACCTGCATGCGTCGCCCCATCTTCACCCACCACGCCAGCACGGTCGATAGCAAATAATACATCCAAATCCTGCAGGCAGACATCATGGACTAATTGGTCATAACCGCGTTGCAAGAAGGTGGAGTAAATCGCAACGACAGGCTTAGTGTCGGTTTCGCAGGCGAGGCCCGCAGCAAAAGTTACTGCATGCTGCTCGGCAATGGCGACATCATGAAATTGTTTCGGAAAACGCTTCGCAAACTCCACCATGCCAGAGCCTTCACACATAGCCGGCGTGATGGCTACCAGGGCAGCGTCTTGCTCTGCGGTATCACAGAGCCACTGGCCGAAGACATCTTGAAACTTCATCGGCTTAGCTTTCGGCCCTGCGGTTATAGCTTGATCATCAGCGGTTGTTGCTGATGAGTCGGTTTGCTTAGGCGCAATTTTGCCCAGGGCGTGATATTTGATCGGGTTATCTTCGGCGGGTCGGAAACCTTTGCCCTTTGTTGTGTAGATATGCAAAAGCTGAGGGCCAGAAAGGTTTTTCATATTGCCAATCGTGGTTAACAGCTCTTCGATATCATGGCCATTGATCGGGCCAACGTAGTTAAAGCCAATAGCTTCAAACAAGGCGTCAGGCGAGACGAGGTTTTTCATGCTCGCTTCTGTTCGGCGTGCAAGCTTGAGAGCAGGCGGCATCATGGATAAGGCGCGTTTGCCTTCTTCACGCATAGAGATATACAGTTTGCTTGACCAAACTCGGGCAAAATAATTGGCCAAACCGCCAACATTGCGGGAGATGGACATATTATTGTCATTTAGGATCACGAGCATATTGGCCTTGGTATCGGCCGCATGATGCATGGCTTCAAAGGCCATTCCACCCGTCATGGCACCATCACCAATAATGGCCACGGATTTTCGATTTTCGCCTTTCATTTGTGCGGCAACAGCCATGCCTAAGGCAGCGCTGATCGACGTGCTCGAGTGACCTACGCCAAAGGTGTCGTATTCGCTTTCGCTTCGTTTTGGAAAGCCCGACAAACCACCAGATTGACGAATATTCAAGAGTTGATCCCGTCGCCCCGTGAGCACTTTGTGTGGATAGGTTTGGTGGCCCACATCCCAAACCAGTCGATCGTACGGAGTGTTATAGAGATAATGCAATACGACAGTTAGCTCAACAACGCCCAAATTTGCGCCAAAATGACCACCCGATTGATGAACAGAGTACAAAATGTATTCACGCAGCTCGTCGGCAAGTTGCTTAAGTTGTGCCAAGGAGTAATGGCGAAAGTCTTTCGGGCGCTCAATCGCATCAAGTAATGGCAGTGCGCGCAGGTGTTCGGGGAATTGATCAAAAATTTTCATACAATGATGCGAGTTCTGAAATCAGTGATTCCGTTTAATTATAAACTGAAACAGGTCTTCTAATGCCGTAGCAGTCTGGTTTAAAGATTGTAACGACTGCCATGCTTTTTCGGTTTCTGCTGTAAAAGCCGCTTTCGCTCCCTCAAGACCTAAAAGGCTAACATAAGTGCTTTTATCTCGAGCGGCATCAGCACCTTGAGGCTTGCCCAACACATCAGTTGAGCTTGTTACATCCAGAATATCATCTTGAATTTGAAACGCTAAGCCAAGATGATCCGAGAAATGACACAGTTTGTCTATTTCGTCGCTTTTTAAAACAGTCGCTGCCATCTGGATACTGCATTTTATTAATGCGCCTGTTTTGTTGGCGTGAATATTGGCCAGTGCTGTGGCCGATTGAACTGGCGATTGCTCGGCTTCAAGGTCTAAATGCTGGCCTAAAACCATGCCTTGTCGGCCTGAAGCTTTTGATAATTGCTCAATAGTCGCCAAGCGAAGCTCGGCATCGTATGGCGATTGACATAGCGCCTCAAACGCTAAGGCCTGCAGCGCGTCGCCAGCTAAAATAGCGGTGGCTTCATCAAATTGAATATGACAGGTTGGCTTACCTCGGCGTAAATCATCGTCATCCATCGCGGGTAAATCATCATGAACAAGCGAATAGCAATGGATCAATTCAATCGCAACGGCAATATTATCCACTTCGGATAAGGCTTGCTTTTGATAATCAGCCACAGCGTAGACGAGAGCAGGGCGTAAGCGTTTGCCGCCGTTAAAGACACTGTAATGAAGAGCGGATTCAAGACGATTGTGTTGATTAAGCCAGCGATTGAGCGCTTGGTCAGCTTGTTGCTGGGCCTGTTGAATAAACGACGATGTCATGATGCGGTGCTCTTGGTGTGGGAGAAATTAAAACTCAGGCGTGTCGTCTGCAACGGGCTCGAGTTTATCACCAAACAGCATTTGGATTTTTTGCTCTGCTTGATCAAGCGCCCCTTGGCATTGCTTGATCAGTGTCATACCGTGCTCGAACTTGGCAAGGGACTGCTCAAGCGTCAGTTGGCCTGACTCCATTTCGCGGGCAATCGTATCTATTTGTGCCATCGACTGTTCAAAGTCGGCAATCGGGTTTTTATCGCTCATAGAATTTTAGGAATAGGCGGCTGAAAGCTTTATTAAGCCAGCTCAGCCGCGAAATGCCAAGCGAGAATTACTTCTCGAAAGCTTCAATAGATTTAATGATCTCTTCTTTAGCGGCAGCAGCGTCTTCCCAGCCGTCAACCTTAACCCACTTACCAGGCTCTAAGTCTTTGTAGTTTTCGAAGAAATGCTGAATTTGATCGAGTAGCAACTTTGGAAGGTCTGTTGCTTCTTTGACGTCGCTGTAGATTTTCGTGAGCTTGTCATGAGGAACGGCGATGAGCTTCGCATCTTCACCTGACTCGTCCGTCATTTTCAAAACACCAACTGGGCGACAACGGATAACCGAAGCAGGCGCCACTGGATAAGGTGTAACAACCAAGACGTCTAGAGGGTCACCATCGTCGGCAAGCGTGTTAGGGATATAACCATAGTTCGCAGGATAGAACATTGGCGTTGCCATAAAGCGGTCAACGAATAATGCGCTGGTGTCTTTGTCGATTTCGTATTTGATCGGGTCATGATTCGCAGGAATCTCGAT
>JBPEWS010000105.1:0-1996 GCA_052032465.1 Pseudomonadales bacterium | reverse complement strand
CCGATGAGCAATTAAATGAGCCACCTCATGACCCGGGACTTGCGCCAAGAACGCCTCGGGTTGGCGCAAATACATGGGCAAATTAAAGCGCAGCTCCCACGTATCAAGCAATGCCATGCCCGCTGTTAAACCCCGCAAATCATAGCGAACCTGAGGGCGCTCAAAACGCTGCTCAAAATACTGCTCAGCACGATGAACATAGTGATCAACAGCATGCTCAAGCTGCAAAATAGCATCCGATTGCGGCGTGGTTACTGGGCTAGATTTTTTGGTCAAAATAGATGCGCTCTAAAGAAGGTCAGTGTCAGGAAGGAACGGTATTGAGTATATCGTTTACCGTCAATTTCAGCTAGACTATGGCGTTTTTACTTTACACTCAAAAACCAGTTATTTTTACGCCCATGCAAGAACAGTATTCACCTCATCAGATCGAACAAGACGCCCAACAACATTGGCAAAAAACGCAGTGCTTTAAGGCCGTTGAAGACGCCAATAAAGAAAAATTTTACTGCCTAAGTATGTTCCCATACCCAAGCGGCAAGCTGCATATGGGACACGTTCGCAATTACACCATTGGCGACGTTATTAGCCGCTTCCAGCGAATGCAGGGTAAGAATGTTCTGCAGCCTATGGGTTGGGATGCGTTTGGTTTGCCTGCTGAAAACGCAGCCATTAAACACAAAAAGGCTCCCGCTGAGTGGACATACAGCAACATCGATTACATGCGTGATCAGCTTAATCGACTGGGCTTGGGTTACGACTGGTCGCGAGAACTCGCCACCTGCCAACCTGAATATTACCGCTGGGAGCAATGGTTTTTCACCCAGCTTTATGAAAAAGGCTTAGTATATCGCAAAGAATCCACCGTCAACTGGTGTCCTAACGATCAGACCGTTTTGGCTAATGAACAAGTTGAAGACGGCCTGTGTTGGCGCTGTGACACTGCCGTTGAGCAAAAAAGTATTCCTCAATGGTTTATCAAAATCACCGATTATGCCGAAGAGCTACTCAATGATTTAGACCAGCTTGATGGCTGGCCAGAGCGTGTCAAAACCATGCAGCGCAATTGGATTGGTCGCTCAGAAGGTGTAGAAGTTGACTTTGCTGTTGAAGGGCAAGACCCTCTTCGAGTTTACACCACCCGTCCAGACACTCTGATGGGCGTGAGCTACGTTGCGGTTGCAGCTGGCCACCCTCTTGCTGAGCAAGCGGCAAAAAACCGCAGCGACGTTGCTGAGTTTATTAAAGACTGCCAGCAGACCAAAGTAGCCGAGGCCGATTTAGCCAAACTAGAGAAAAAAGGCATCTTCACTGGCCTGTACGCGACGCATCCAATTTCAGGAAAACAGGTTCCTATTTGGATCGCTAACTTTGTGCTTATGGGCTATGGCACAGGCGCAGTCATGGCGGTTCCTGCTCACGATGAGCGCGATCACGAATTTGCTAAAAAATACGACCTCGCTATTCAGCAGGTGATTCGCCCTAAAGACGATACTGAAATCGATGTCCAAGAGTCCGCCTACACGGAAAAAGGCCTGTTAGTAAACTCTGGCGAATTTGATGGCTTAAACTTTAAAAAAGCCTTTGATGCCATTGAGCAATGGTTAAATACTCGCGGCCTTGGCGAGAAAAAAGTGAATTACCGCCTGCGTGATTGGGGCGTCTCAAGACAACGTTATTGGGGTGCACCGATCCCCATGCTGACCGACAGCAACGGTGATATTCAGCCCGTTCCTGCTAAAGACTTGCCGGTGGTTCTTCCTGAAGATGTCGTAATGGATGGCGTCAGCTCGCCGATTAAATCCGACCCTGAATGGGCGAAAACGACATTTAATGGCCAGCCTGCTACGCGTGAAACCGATACGTTTGATACCTTTATGGAGTCAAGCTGGTACTACGCTCGCTATTGTAGCGCTCAAGATGACACACAGATGCTGGATCCGACGAAAGCCAATTACTGGCTGCCTGTTGACCAGTATATCGGCGGTATTGAGCA
>JBPEWS010000104.1:0-9485 GCA_052032465.1 Pseudomonadales bacterium | reverse complement strand
GCCAGTGACGCCAGCGCCAGTCAGACGATTAACTAAAGCGTAAGTGACGGAATCGCCTTTCTTCTTAGTCAGGTCTTTCTTAACCTGGATGATGTTGTTTGGGCTGGTGCCCATTTCACGCTTAAAGCGGTTTGATTCGATATATTCCTTGAAAAACAAAGAATCCCATTGTTGGACTGTTAAGCCCGTTGCTACTGATGTATCTGCCATATCTATTTCCTATCGATTAAAGGTTGTTTCAAGCGGGTCTGCTGGCATCACAACTTCGTTGTTCCGTCCAGCGGCTCGTGTGTCGGTTAAAGATGGAGAGATGTCAGGAACAGGCTTTGGCTCAGGCGTTGCCGGTTTTGCCAGCATGTCGTTTCTTCGGCCAAGCTCTACAGCTTGAAGGTAAGGCGACATTTTGCTGATTCTTTCCAACTCTGCCGGAGTCTTTGCGAGTGCGTAGATCACCTCTGCCCCGTGATCCAGATTCATGGCGACTTCAGCCATTGCCTCAGTGATCGGAACATCGGCCAGCACCACCGAATCAAAGTCAGGCGCCACTTTGCGTCCACGGTTGATAAAATCATCCCGCTTGGCTATAGCCTCCTGCTGCAACCGATCACGCTCCCACTCCTGCTTCAGCGAGAATTTTAAACCCTCTGCTTGCTGATTCATTTGTGCGCTCATGTATTCGGCTACCGCTTGCTGATACTTGGCTTCGTCGTATTCAAACTTGTCCAAAGTAGGGAACTCAGCTTGCGATTCAGGCTGTGGTTTTGACGCCTCTGCCATCTGCTGCCGGAGTTGCTCTAACTCGCGTTGCTGTTGCTCGATCTGACGATCTCGCTCCTGCCGTTTTTCTCTCTCGTTTAACAGCGCCACTATCGGCACTTGGTCAGTCTTTTCAGGCTCGTCTTGCGACGTTGGCTCGCTTTCCTGATCAGGTTCTTTGTGTGGCTCTGTTGCCGTTTCCTGCGCCTCTACTTCAGTTAATTGCTGCTCAGGCACTTCCTGCTCAGGGGTTTCAACCGTTTTAACAAACTCATCTATTTCTGACATATCGACCTCGCTGCGTCGTCCAGTAATCGACCGCCCTGCGTCGTCCAGTGCCTTATCGCGGCAAACGTGCAACAAAAAACCCACCGTAGCGGATTTCGTGCTGATCTGTGATCTTATGCTTAAATAGGGCCTGCAAATTGAGTCAAAACATTGACAGCCGTGGCTGCTGCCGGTGAGCCGGTTTTATCCAGCACATAGTCACCTGCCTGATATGCAGTATCCTCGATTGGCTGCTGCGTTACTCTTGCGGCCTGCTCTAGCGCATCATCCTCACCGATTGCCAACCCATAGCCCAATCTAGCAAGACCAGATAAGCCCTGCATGGGCACATCAAACAAGTCAAGGACGTTGCCTAACTGTTGCATGACTTCAGCAAATTGCTGTTTTCTCGCTTCTCGCTTCATGGCAAAGGCCTCACCTCTGCGTCTGCGCTCTTGGTTCTGCTCTTGTTGAGCAATAGCTGCCTGAGCCTCTTCGGGAGCCATAGAAGCGCCCACTAAACCGGCTGTTACGGCTGCTGGTGCGGCAGATGCTAACAGATTTGGGCTGCCAATCTTTTCGGTGTCGAATTCGGCGTTGGTTGAACGGACGTTGGCAGGGTCAAGAATGATGTAAGAGTCGCTTCCAACACCTTCAACATTATTTCTATAAATAATAGAATCATAACCAGCGTCTTTGATGCCCTGTCTTAGTTGATCGTTTGTATAGTATGGCGAACCTTGGAAAGTTTTAGGTTCTGGCAACGAAACGCCTTTCCGCTCTAACTCACTAGCCACCTTATTCGGTTCCCAATAACCCAAATCAGGAAGTCTAAGAGGTTTTTGAGCCTTCACCTTTAACGGCATTATATAAGGCGCTTCTCCGCGCTCTGCCGCCATATCCCAGTCACGGTCAGATGGGCCAACCATATGGTCAATTCTATCGTTAGCGGCTCGCTTTGTGCCTACATGCACCCCGAGCCTGTCTCCATATGCGTCCAGCTTAAACTCATCTATTCCATCCATGTCATTCGCATGGCGCATCGTTCCGTGGTAGGCATCAACAATAAACCCCTGATCTTTAGCTCGCTTCATACGAGCAGCCGTTGACATATCTAGCGCCTTTTTCAGGCCAGCCAGCTTACCCATCAACCTGTTCCAGCATGTCACTTAAGCCAGACTCAACCGCATCATTCTCTAGCTCTTGAGCCTCAGTGTCGGCCATGTCTTTAGCAGCTTTGGCCAATTTTGCGCGAATATCGGCTACTTTTGTGGCTTTCTCAATTTGGTAAGCCTCTTCCTCACGCTGTTGAGCCTTCTGCATCTCTATCTGCTTCAGTTCGGCCTCTTCTGGGCTTAATTCGCTGCCAGAGATGACTTCCATCAAGCGTTTCTTGTTCGGAACATGAGGCATCAACTCAAGCCAGATTTGCAGCGGCACCTGAGTACCTGAAGCACTCACTGCGTTGGCAAATGCCTCGAATGTCTCCGTTTGCAGGGTTGTGACATCAGGCACCATGTCTAGGATGATGTCGATGTCCAACTCAGCCACATGGTTTTCGATGTGGTGAACCTCGTTTGCGATGGGGTTCATCGGATCAAACGGCTGGCCCTGCTCTTTGAGCATCTCGCCAAACGTAACCGGCTTATTCAGCGCGATAAATTTCAGACTGTTTTCGTCATCGGTAACGCGAATCCACTTCTCTTCACGCCAGAATTGCTTGATACGCGCCCAAATCTGCCGGTAGATTCGCTTTTCCCAATACCGCGCACCGTCCATAAGCGGCGCAAGGCCACGCACTGCGGCCTGCTGGCTCATTTGCATGGCGCGGCCAGATAGCGACTTCTCAGAGCCACCTGAAAGCTGCTCTACGCCACCAAAGCTGTTGAGTGAACCTTTAGCATCCTGCAATAATTGAAATTGGCCTGACGCTAGATCACCTGTATGCTCAATGCTGAACTCTTTACCCGGATTCTTCTCTATATAGCCGTCAGGTTTGTTGACCTCGGCTCTGGCTCTGTTGATGCTATCGACTGCGCCCTTGTCCGCTATGACCTGTCGAGTAGATAGCAAGTGCAGCGATTTGGATCGACGCTTGTTGATCTCATCAACAATGGTGATAAGTTGTCGAACATAACCATATGGGTTGTTATCCCGATCCATGTAGGCGTGTTGCACTTCAATCGGGTTAGACGGCTCACCTTCTTCATCCAGATAGTCAGATAGGTGCGGCTCAACTACATAGCCTTGGCCTGTGAACATGCAATGCAGCCACTGACCACCAGACTGATAATACATCTCGATGATCTTGACGCGATGCCGATTGCGGTCAAAAAACAGGTTTTTAGGCTTGTCGTCATAAGTGTCTGTGCCTCCAGCCTCTTCAATGCCTGCTGTTAGAATAGCTGGGTCTACATTCGGCCATTTGGCCTGTGCTGCCGTGTCCTCCATCCAAATCGCCTGCCCCATAAACATGGCGTCTGCGCCGTCTTTGCGGCTTGAATGAGGGTCTATGAAGAAGCGATCCCAAGGGATGCGACGAGGCATAATCTCAACACCCCGCTTACCCTTCTTGATCTCTACAATAGAAGCCATCGTGCCTTCGACCAAGTAGTCATCTATACACGTTGTCTTAACTTGATCTAAATTAGCGTTGTCGGCCACATAACGCAAGGCATCGGTCACGGATTCTGCCGCATCTTCGTCGTCTGGATTTCTTGGAAACCCCTTAATGTCAGTTCGGCTTGTGATCTCGTAACCGATGATCGATTGAACAAACTCTTTAAGCTCAGGCGATTGCGTTATCGGTTGCTTGCGGTTCTTAAGCGCAGTTTCTTCCTCAGAAGTCCATTGCTTCAAGTCCACATAGTCTCGATCACGCTCTGCCTTTGTGCGGTTGTCTTGAGTGGATAGCACGGTATCAATATACCACCGCTTCACGTCCTCAAGCTGTTTTCCAGGAGTCATATTCGTCATCTTCATTAAAAACTTTATCCCACCTGTCGCGTGGTTTTGTGTCGGCCTTGCTTACAGGCGCAGCACCAATAATCTCGTCAAGCGCCATGCCAATCAGCGCACATACATCTACAGCGTCGTCGTAGCGTCCTGTAGGAAATGAGCAGAGCTGGTTAATAAGCCGGTCGCCCCATTCGGTATAGGGGATATAAACCTTGCCCATTGCAGCTCGGCCACGGAATGATTGAGCCATTGCCGCTTTGTCTGCGGTGCGAGCCACCCACTCATAACTTGAATAAAGACGCCTTTCATGTGCGCGTTTCATCATCAAGCCCTCGATGGCTTTTTGAATCACGCCTTTTTCACCGAAAATAGTTAGCGGTTTATGCTCTGCGGCAAGATCAAGCTGTCGATCTACCCAAACATCAGGCGTTTCTTGCCCAAACCACCAATCCACTGCGTACAAGTCATCAGCAGGGCTTACGCCCCACACACCAAACTCGGTATAATCGCCACCGCCTTCTGTCACCGCGTAGTCAGATGTGATGTACTTATGTACGTCTGGCAAATCCTGCAAGTGATACCGCTTAAACCACTCTCGTTTAAAGAAATCACCTTCTGTCGCGCTTGGTATCTGCTGATACAGACTGTTCCAATCGCGCATCCCCGTTAAGGTCATAGTGCGCTTGGTTTGCTCCCACCAGCTTGGCGAGAACCACTCTGGCCACAGCCAATCGCCTTCAGCGCGGCCTAGAAGGTCATTTGAGCCTGCTTCTGCTTGTAGGCATACCACATACCATGTCTTTCCATCTCTGGCCTGTACGTAGCCGCTCTCTCCGTGCCAATCCTCTGGCAAGATACGACCGGCCAGATCATCCTCATGCCAGCGCGTGAGAATGATAATCTCAGGGCTACCGGGTTTTAATCGGGTTTGGTAGTCAGTCTTGTACCATTGCCAAGTCGATTCACGGACAGTCTCTGAATCAGCATCCTTTCTACCCTTAACGGGGTCATCAATAATGCCTAAATCACCCCTTCTGCCTGTAATACCAGCACCAACACCAACAGACTTGTAATTGTTGCCTTTGGCTGTCTCCCATTCACTCTTAGATTGCGAGTCTTGAGATAGCTCAGTATCAGGAAAAACGCTTTGGTATTCAGGCGTTCTTACTAAGTTTCTAACCTTGCGGCCAAAGTTGTTGGCCAAGTCCTGCCCATAGCTGGCAGTGATGATTGATGATGTCTTGCCTTGCTCATCCCATCGGCCCATCACATAGGCCGGGAACTTGACCGTTGCATAGGTAGACTTGGCCGATCCCGGCGGCATGAATACCATCAGATTCGGTATCTCGCCACTAACCACCTTATCCAAGCACTCGTTGAGTAACTTGTGATGATCTGCCGGTTTCTCGTCTGGCGTTACCGCATGGCAAAAGTCGTTAAAACATCTCCGAGCCTTTCTACGCTCTAGTAGTAGCTTAGCTGCGTCCTGCCGCGATAGCCTCAAGCTCTTCGTCTGATAGGCCAGTTGCATCTCGTGTAGTTACGTTGTGATCCTGCTGATCTTTCCAGCCAAAATTGTTCTTCAAGTTAAAAATAGCCCCAGTTACAGCGCTTCCATAAAGTCGTTGCTCTAATGCAATCGCAACCCTTTGTTTTGCCGCCTTTATTGTGGGAAGAAATTCTTTTTTATCCTCATACCCAAGTAATGCCCTGCGAGACATGCCAAGCGCATGGGCCAAGCCTTCAACGGTCGGACAATACTGAAGCCCATTGCCAATGTCTGCATAAGCATCGGTCTCGAAATACTCATCGATGACCTTTTGCATCTCTTCTGGCGTCTTGTACTTTGGCGGTCTGCCTACCTGCATTATCTTCCTCCGGGCAATACGTGGAAAGCCGTGTGATATTCTACTTTCTTTGTGCCACTTGTAAGCTCTGCTACAGCAAGATAACGTGTGTTAGCCGCCAGCGGTATGCTGCTGGTGTCGTAGTCGTTATACAAGTCCCAATCAATGCCTTGTACCTTTTCGCCTGTGTACTCAGACAGTGCGACGTCATCAGTTGCCGTAGCGCTGTAGCTGGTGCGGATCGTGACGTTACCTGCCCAGGTATTGCCGTCATCTGGGCCTTTAACAAGCAGGCGCAGCGTATCGCCAAGCCTAACGGCGCTTTGATGTTCTGAGCTGTAAGGGATGGCAATAATCATAGGCACAAAAAAACCGCCATCAGGCGGCTGGGTTATCTTTAGGGATAAGGAACCTTATGTTAAGAATGGCCAAGGCGGTTGGTTATCTTCAGGGATAAGGCCCCTTATATTAAAAATAAGCGTAACACAGCGTTTTCTCTTACGCAACTACATATCGTGTTTTTTTTCAGGCGAGACACTAGATATTTTGGTTCTGTAATTTTCCGCTAACCAAACTCTTGCCCTGTGGCAAATCTGATCGTAAGCATTAGCACTCACTCGCATGATCTCAGCCGCCTTTGCCGTGGGCAACTGCGACCCGTCTATTCTGCGCTGATACCGCAAGCAAATCGCTACATACCAACGCTCATTTTTGCGCTCTAAGTTTAACAGCAATTTTTTTGTTTCTTTGAATGATTGAATGATGTCGGGGGCGGTGAAGTCAATTCTCGGACTGGGGAGCTTGCTCTTAAACTCGCCGCCGGTCATCCCGCCATCTTCTATCACCCTGCCCCAGGGCGATGGCTTATTAAACATCAACTGACGTCTTAGTAGCTCTTCGTAGTAGTTATGTAACATCCATTCGATTCGGTTTTTCATCGAAAGAAGCCCGTTATTTGCGGCTTATTGCGCTGCTGAAGTAACGCACTTATTCACGTTGCTGATAATATCTCGCATAACGCTTAATCTTGAATTTAAAACGTCATAATCTTCATAAATTCCGACAAGCGTACTGCCTGAAGCCTTGGCATCCCAGCGATTATCCAAGATGTTTTGAATACGCGAGATTAAGCCATTAATGGCTTGTTTAGACTCACTGTATGGCCAAGACTCGTCGCTGCATTTGTCTGTAAGCACTGGCTCTGGCACTGGCTCCGGCTGTGGTTCAGGTTCTGGAACCGGTTCAGGCTCAGGGCTTGGCTCAGGAGTTGGTTGTGGCACGGGTGCGGGCGCAGGTGCAGGCGTAGGTGTTGGACTTGGAGTTAAGTTCAACTCGCTTAACTGAGCAAACGTGCCACACGTATTGTTACCCGTGATATTCGAACCGAAGCAGGTCTTATTTTGTACCGTGTTTTTGAAGTAGAACCGATTATTATCAATCGTTAAATCTTGCCCACGAACAGCCAGTGGTAAATCAGTGTGATCTGCTGTTAGTGCTACGATGTTATTACTAATTTCAATGGGGTAGTGTTCTGTTTTCTTCGTGTCCTCAGAACCTAGATAAGTTTTTATCGCTTGCGTTGTAGTGCCTGAGAGGTCAGTAATCACGTTATCTAATATCTTTGTACCAACGCAAGACCCACATCCTATCGCTGTGCGTCCCATATTCTCTAATCTGTTCCCTTGAATTAGCACGTTTTCAAACGATTCTTCTTTAGAGTAACCTGTATTCACTGCTATTCCGTAGCACCAGCCGGATGTGCTGTTAATATCTTCATGAACGTAGTTATTCAGCACATTAACGTAGCCGCTTTGTGTGCCGTGAACCACGATTGATACGCCTTTACAGACGCCTGAATCGAGTGAAGAATTGAACGATTCGTTGTTTTGAATCAGCACATTTGAGCCGATATTGCCGACATAAATATTATGATCAAAGACCGTGCCTGAGCCGTTATTTGCAAAGTAATTGCCGTCAATCGTTAAGCCGTAAGCAGAGCCTAAGAAGCCTTGACGAACGTTGTTGATAATCGTTGAATTGCTTAACGTGATATTGCTATTTGCGTTATCGGGTGTTTGAGGTACGTTGTGCGCTGTAGCTGAATACACACCAATGCCGAAACCTTCTATAAAAAGATTATCGAGCACAACATTATTGACATCGTTAGCAATAAAGACGCCATATGTTGACCCACCTGTGCCGATGAGGTGCAAGTCTTCAACGCGATAATCCCCATCTTTTTCCGGTGTTCCCCCATCGACAAATTGGATGCCATTTAAACCGGAGGCGTTAATAACCGGCCTCGGCCCGGTGCCGTAGGCTTTAATCGTGCATGTGTTACCCTTGCAGTTTAAATTCTGAAAGCGAATACCCGAGCCGTTGAACTTTCCTCCTCGACACAACGAAAGAGTGCTATTGCCTGGTGCAGTCGCTAACGCATTCATGCCTTTGTCGAATGTCAAAAAAGGGCTAGATTGTGAACCAGAATTTGTATCTAAGCCCGTGTCGCACACGTAATAATCTGTGGCTAAAGTTGTTGTGCTAAAGAGTAATAAGGCAATTAAAAGTAACTTTTTCATAAGTGGCTCGCTGTTTTCATGTTAAAATTGTGCGCGTGATCTTCTAGTCAAGTGTTAATAGCTTCAACGTTATCACTTCACCATTGCATTTCCAAGTATCATTTCAATAATCTGTCTGGCATCACCATTTTTGGCTTGATTGGGTGTTACTTGATAAATAGTCCAATCTTTACTTATCTCGTTTAACCCGATCTTATCTACTGGCATGATCTTTATGCCGACCTTGAGACTTGGCCATGCGAAACACATTGTCACGCCTTGTACACTGTAGTTCGTTTTAAAATCGGGGAGTCTTGCTTTTAGTAGTTGATCGTTTAATGATTTACGTGCTGAGTGTAACCGACTAAGGTTTATCCGCAAATCACAACATGATTTATGTGCTGCTTTCATTCAATTCTTTTAATTTCTTTTTATACTCAGTTTCAATCGCTTTGTAATCTTCTGCTGTGCGCTTTACCTGCCTGACTAAACTTAGCGCCTCAACTCGACTCTTGCCTATGCGCTCGATCAACCGCTTCTCATACTCGCCAACATTGCCGCTTAGGTGGTTATTACAGACTGAGCATTGTTTATTGACGTTATCTTCATTGAATCGAATATCCCCCCTAGCCCCAACGGTTTTTAAATGCCCTGCGTGCCATTGCCCTTGCCAGTTGTGCGGCTTGTCGCACGATATACAGCCCAGTTTTTCATCACGCTTGCGTATGTATGCGTTAAACGCTTTTTGCGCTGCTTTGCGCCTTAATGATGTGTCCTGTGCTCTAAAATCTCGTTTCTGCTTCGCTATCTCCTTTTTCTCACTCTTCTTGAGGTTCGCTATCTTTTTCTCTCGCTGTTTCTCTATCTTTTCTTTAGCCCAGAAAACGGCATGATTCGGTATGCAAAAGAAAGAATTGTCTGGCGTGATAAACCCACGATCAACTCGGCTATACTCCCCACAATATTTGCACTTTCTTTTACTGTTCACTTCTTCTTTTTCTTACCGAATATGCGCTCGTAGTTCTCGTTAAACTTCTTCTTATCAGTCGGTCTTTGCCTACTTCCTTTTGACATTTTCTTATCCTTTTTTTTAGTTGTT
>JBPEWS010000103.1:0-10118 GCA_052032465.1 Pseudomonadales bacterium | reverse complement strand
TTTATATCGCTTTTCGTTTTACCTTAAAGTTTGGCGCCGGCGCAATTATTGCATTGGCTCACGATGTGGTGATTACGCTGGGCTTTTTCTCGATTACGCAAATGAGTGTCGATCTGGCTGTTCTGGCGGCGATTCTCGCGGTGGTGGGTTACTCCATCAACGATACCGTTGTTGTATCCGACCGTATCCGTGAAAACTTTATTGGCCGTCGCGACTTGAAAACACTTGAGGTTTTCAATGTCTCTATCTCTGAAACATTTGAGCGCACCTTAATGACCTCGATCACCACCTTGCTGGTATTGATCGCTTTGGCCGTTTTCGGCGGCAGCTCTTTGATTGGTTTCTCAGCGGCCTTAATTGTTGGCGTGCTAGTGGGCACTTACTCATCGATCTACGTTGCTTGCAGCGTGCTGATCGGTCTAAACACCACCGCTGAAGACTTCATGAAAAAAGACAAACAAGAACTGCTCGACGACGCGCCATAATCGCCGTTTCGAGCCTTATCGTGAGCTTGGTCAGCTTGTAACAGTTGCTGCTCACCATAAAAAAAGCGCTTAGCCTGAACAAACGGGCTAAGCGCTTTGTTGTTTTTAGGCGCTGCTGCTTTTTATGTTATGCGCTGGTTTTTTGCGTTACTGGTTAAGCACCACTTGTTAAGCACCACGCTTTAAACAAAAGACGGCAGAATTAGCTTGGCTCAGACTCACCTTGGTCTTCAAAATCGCTGACCTGCTGCTCCATTTCGCTTAATGTGCTATGGCGCACTTCTTCACCACTGACCAGATAAATAATTTGCTCACTGATATTTCGCGCATGATCGCCAATGCGCTCAATAGCTCGCAGCATCCATAAAATATGAATGGTTTGACCAATAGAGCGTGGGTCTTCCATCATGTAAGTACTGAGCTCACGGATCGCTGATCCATAACGCTCATCAACGACTTTATCACTGCGAACCACCTCAAGTGCCGCTTGGGTATCGCTGCGTAAAAAGGCATTCAATACATTATTGAGCATTTTGCTAACATTTTCGCCCATATTGCGAATGGCAGAGCGGCAGATCGAAATCTGGCTACCTTCGTTCATCAGCTCCAACGTTTGTTGCGCCACTTTAAAGGCTTGGTCGCCCATACGCTCAAGGTCACGGGTGATTCGAGAAATCGCCAATACCATGCGCAGTTCGCGGGCAGTTGGCTGACGCTCAATCAAAATATGCGTGCAAAGCTCTTCGATCCGAATTTCAAGCTCATCAACCTCAGGCTCAATTTTTAAAACGGTTTCAGCGGCGCCACCATCATTATCACACACACCGATAATTGCGCATTCCAGCTGATCTTCCACCATGCCGCCCATTTTCATCAACAGCTGGATAACATGCTCGAGCTCCTGATTAAATTGGACAGAAACATTTTCATTAACTTTCATAAAGATTCCATCGTTACTGCGGCTAGTTTAGCACAAAGTCAATTTGGCCGAATATAGCCTGTTTCACCGTAAAAAGCGGAATTTTTGTACACTTATTTACATTGTCATATAACTGTAACGTTTTACCAGTATCATAACGTTCCTTATCTCGGGAGACAGCCGTGGACATTACAACCATTCTAATGATTGTCGGCTTTATGATTGCCGCCTATGCCATCATCTCAAATGATGCGATTCAAACCTTAGGTACATTTCTCGCTTCAAACTCTCACCGTCCTGCATGGTTATTGTGGATTTTTGCCACCCTCGTTTTAGTCGGAACGGTTTTGTATAGCTACTTTGCGTTTGGAGGCGATGTTTCCCAAGGGCGCTTGACCAAATTTCCTCCCGTCGAACATTTTCATTGGATATATATCGTCCCGCCCATTTTGATTTTAATTCTGACGCGCTTCGGTATTCCAGTCAGCACGTCCTTCTTGATTCTGACCGTGTTCTCTACCGCAACACTCGACAAGATGCTGCAAAAATCATTATTCGGCTATTTTGTTGCTTTTGTGGTTGCGATTTTAGTGTATCGCTTAGTGATGGCGACCTTCGAAAAACGCTTTGCGGCTAATCAAAGCCAAGGCATCCCCGGTTATTGGGTCGGCTTACAATGGTTCAGTACGGCATTTTTATGGAGCCAATGGCTTGGCCAAGACCTTGCTAACATCTTTGTTTACGCACCCTCAGCGGGTTTCAACGAGTTTGGCGTGCGCACCATCGACCCCTATTGGCTCGTAGGTTCGCTGGCATGGATGGTGTTCATCTTGGGTATGGTGTTTTGGCGCAAAGGCGGCAAAATTCAAAACATCGTTGATGTAAAAACCAATATTCATGATATTCGCTCAGCAACGATTATCGATTTAATGTACGGCGTGATTTTGTACGTCTTCAAAGTGCAGAGCAATATCCCAATGAGTACCACGTGGGTGTTCCTCGGGCTTCTGGCAGGTCGTGAATTTGCTTTGGCCTTGGCCTCAAAACCCAAGACCACGGGCCGCGCATTCTCTATGATGACCAGCGACATTGGTAAAGCGGCTATTGGCCTTGTACTGAGCGTCGCAATTGCAATATTAGCCCCTTATATTAAAACCTTAGTTTAGGCCGATTACGGCGGGTCAAAAACCCGCCTTTTAGCTTGACAGCGCTCCCAAAATCATTGATTTTTGAGCTTTTACTCTAGGCTTTTCAACATGAGTGCATCCTACCCCTCGACCCGTCTTCGTCGTAATCGCCGCTTGAGCGCCATTCGCGATTTAGTACAAGAAAATCAGCTAACCAAGAAAGACCTCATCTATCCTGTGTTTGTTATGGAGGGCGAGCAGGCTGAACAAGCTATTGCAGCGATGCCGGGACAAAATAGGCTGAACCTTGAGGCGCTGGTTAATAAGGCAAAGGATTTACATGCAAAAGGCCTACGAGCGATGGCCTTATTCCCTGTGGTTCCAGCTGAGCTTAAATCCGCCGATGCGCGTGAAGCTTTTGACGAACAAGGACTTATCCAACAGTCTATTCGCGCTCTTAAAGCCGCTTGTCCTGAGCTGGTGATTATTTCAGATGTTGCACTAGATCCTTTTACCCTGACCGGCCAAGATGGCATCACCAATGAGGCGGGCGAGGTGCTCAATGATGAGACGGTGCGCGTGCTCATCAAGCAAGCCATTTCTCATGCACAAGCAGGGGCAGATATTGTTGCACCAAGCGACATGATGGATGGTCGTGTTGGGCTTATCCGAGATGCACTTGATCACGCTGGCTTTTCTGAAACGTCAATTTTGTCCTATGCCGCCAAATATGCATCGGCTTTTTATGGGCCTTTTCGTGAGGCGGTTGGCTCTGCGGCTCAGCTCAAAGGGGATAAGAAAACCTACCAAATGAACCCAGCCAATGCACTTGAGGCGCTGCGCGAGGTTGAACTGGATTTACAAGAAGGCGCGGATATTGTCATGGTCAAACCTGGCATGCCGTATTTGGATATTGTTCGCCAAGTCAAAGACCGCTTTGGCGCACCGACTTTTGCCTACCAAGTCAGTGGCGAATACAGCATGATCAAAACCGCTGCTGCACAGGGTTATATCGATGAACAAGCTGTTATTTTAGAGAGCCTTTTAGCATTTAAGCGCGCCGGCGCTGATGCGATTTTAACGTATTTCGCTGAACAAATTTTAACCCTTTTACCGGAGTAACCATGTCTCAGGACATCCGTCCCGAACATTTTATTAACCGCTGGCATAGCCTTCTGCGCTTTAACCTGCGTGTTCTTGAACAATCGCTTAACCCACATATCCCGTTGCTGGAGCGCTTAAAGTTTTTAACGATTTTCAGCAGCAATATGGATGAGTTTTTTGAGGTTCGCTTGGGGCCGATCATTCATCAAGTGGCACGTGGCGAAGGCACAATAGGTGCTGATGGCATTGACCCGTTTGAGCTAGTTCAAGACTTAAAGCAGCGCTGCCATGAAGCGGTTGAAAAGGAATACAGCATTTTAAATGATATTTTACTGCCCGAGCTTGAGCAGCAGGATATTAGCTTTTTGCGCCGAAATGACTGGGATGAGACAGTGCGCATTTGGCTTAAAAATTTTTATACCGAGCAAGTTGAGCCGGTATTAACACCCATTGCCGTGGATCTTTCCCACCCTTTTCCTCGCTTAGTGAACAAAAGCTTAAACTTTATTGTTTCACTGAGAGGTAAGGACGCCTTTGGCCGCATGCTCGATTTGGCCATTGTTCCTGCGCCGCGCTCGTTGCCACGCGTGATACAGGTTCCAGCTGAGCTCGTGGGCGGCAAGACCGCATTTGTGTTTTTATCATCAATTATTCACGATAATGTTAGCTCGTTGTTCCCCGGCATGTCGATAGAAGGCTGCTATCAATTTCGAATTACCCGAAATGCCGACTTTAATCTTGATGAAACCAATGTCGACGACCTACCTGAGGCGCTTGAAAGCGAGATTTTCTCGTCCCGCTTTGCTGATGCTGTTCGCTTAGAAGTCGCCGATAATTGCCCGAACCATTTGGTGGATTTTTTGCTGCAGGAAACTCAGCTCACCAAAGACGATTTATACCGCGTTAATGGCCCGGTAAACCTTGCTCGTCTTATGGGCATTACGGGCATTGATCGCAGCGAATTAAAGTTTCCGAGCTTTACGCCAAAGATCAATATGCCGCTAATGAGCGACGAGGTCTTTTCAGAAATCCGCCAACGCGACCATTTGCTCCACCACCCTTATGAAAGCTTTGCACCCGTTGTGAACTTGGTGAAATGCGCCGCCCGCGACCCTAATGTTTTGGCGATTAAACAAACATTATATCGCACGCAAGATGATTCCAAGTTAGTGGATTACTTATGCGAAGCAGCGCGTAATGGTAAAGAAGTCACCGTGGTCATTGAGCTGCGTGCCCGTTTTGATGAGGCCAATAATATTGAAGATGCCCGCGAGCTAAAAGAAGCTGGAGTGGTCGTTGTTTATGGTGTGGTCGGTTATAAAACCCATGCCAAATTATTGATGATTGTCCGTAAAGAAGCTCAAGGTATTCGCCGATACGTGCATTTAGGCACGGGTAATTATCACGAAGGAACCGCCAAGCTATATACCGACTTGGGCTATTTAACCAGTAATCACCGAATTGGTTTAGACGTTAATAGCATTTTCCAAGAACTCACCGGCACAGGCGCAGCAGCGCAAACTCAAACCTTGTTGCATGCACCCTTTACCCTTCATACAGGGCTGCTCGAGCTCATCGAAAAAGAAACTCAGCAGGCAAAAGCCGGTCAAGCCGCACACATTCGCTTTAAAATGAACTCGCTAACCGAGCCTGACATCATCCGAGCGCTGTATCGCGCCTCTCAAGCTGGGGTTAACGTTGAGCTAATCGTTCGCGGAATGTGTTGCTTACGCCCTGGTATTAAGGGGGTTTCCGAGAACATTGTGGTGCGCTCCATCATTAGCCGATTCCTTGAGCATTCGCGAGTCTACTGGTTCAAAAACAGCTCAGGTGAAGCGCCCATTATGTACTGTGGCAGTGCCGATTTAATGGAACGCAACCTGTTTAAACGAGTCGAGGTGTGCTTCCGTGTTGATAATCCGAAACTTCGCGAGCGGATTGAGCAGGAGTGTTTTGAGCTAGCTTTACAAGATACAGGCAGCGCCTGGATTCTACAGTCCGATGGTAGCTACTTGCCGCCAAGCGCAAAAGCCATCGAAGGCCAGTATTTACAAGAGCAGTTGATCGACAAACTGGCGTTTATTTAACTGGTTTGCAGCGTAAGACGGATACCGTACTTTTTAAGTAGCTCCTGCTCTTCCTGCAAATCTGCCTGAGTTAACGGGCGCTCATCCAGCCAATGTTGACTCACCGTTAGCTGATATTTTTGGCCCTGACTCCCCTGACGCTCCAATCTCGCTTCAGGGGAGCTTTCACTATGATCTCGATGCAAAATAACCGCCAATCTGAGCACTAAGACTTTGTCCTGCGTCAGGCTCTCTTGTAAGTCAGGCCACTGATCCATCTTCAGCGATTTACGCTGGTTGTGAACCAATAATGCCACGCGCTGCTGCTCTTGCTGGGAAAACCCTGGTAAATCGGAAAACTCGACTAAGTACGCGCCATGCGCGTGATGTCGGTTTTGCGAAATGGCTAAACCGAGCTCATGGATACTCGCCGCCCATTGCAACTGCCTCAGGGCGAACTTGGGAAGCTCAAGGTGAGACGCGAGCTTTAACACCGTTTGTTTTACGCGGTTTGCTTGGTCAATATCCACCATATAGCGCTGCTGAAGAAAGCGAATGGTCGCCTCTCGAACATCTTCATCACCATATCGGCCGATCAGATCATACAGGGCGCCTTCACGAAGCGCGCCATCTGAAAAACGCATATGCTCAATACCCAGCTGCTCAAACACACCGGTTAAAACACACAAGCCCGCCACAAAGGTTGGCTTTCGAGCGTTGGTCAATCCGCTAAAGCTCAGCGCATCAAAATGCTTCGCCTTGGCGCATAGCTTTAATAATTGCTGCATGCCGCCCAGCGTAATATCTTCTTGGCCAAGCTCTTTTTTTAGAACAGCTTGAATGGATTTTACCGATCCCGATGCGCCGATCGCTTCCTGCCAACCCATACGCTTATATTTTTTATGCACCTTCAGTACTTGACCACGAGCAAACTTAACCGCTTCTTGCAGGCTCTGGCTATCACAACGGTCTTTTTTAAAGAACTGATGATTCAAGCTAACACAGCCCATCTCCAAGCTTTCCATTAACTCAGGCTGAAAACCCTGACCAATAATGATCTCCGTACTGCCCCCGCCTATATCCACCACCAAACGGTTTTTCTGGGTGATCGCGAGCGTATGCGCTACGCCTAGATAAATTAAGCGCGCTTCCTCCTTACCGGAGATAATCTCAACGGGATGGCCTAAAATACTCTGCGCTTGTTTAATAAAGGTTTTGCCGTTTTTCGCTTGTCGCAAGGTATTAGTGCCATAGATTTGAACCGAACCCTCAGGCATTTTGCCGATAATCTGAGCAAACTCACGCAAGCATTGAAAGGCCTTATCCATGGCCTTTGGCGTAATATTGCCCTGTTCATCTAAACCATTTCGCAAGCGAACTTTCACTGAATGACGATCAAAAAAGCGTAGATGCTTTTGATCTTCAACTGCCGCAATGATCATATGAAAACTATTGGAACCCAGATCAATCGCTGCGACTTTGTCAAATTCAATTTCTTGCATAAGGTGTTCGATAAAATCAAAGCGCTAAGTGTAGTGGTTTTGTTGGCTTATGTCCTTGGTGCTGATACCATAATCAATAGATTTTTTAAGGAGTCAAACATGAGTGAACTCATCAGTAACGTAACTGTTGGCGATTTCGACGCCGAGGTTTTAAATTCAGACGTACCCGTACTAGTGGACTACTGGGCACCGTGGTGTGGTCCTTGCAAGATGATTGCTCCAGTATTGGAAGATTTAGCCAAAGATTATCAAGGCCAGGTAAAAATCGTTAAGCTAAACGTTGACGAAAACCAAGAAATTGCCGCTAAACACGGTGTTCGTGGCATTCCGACACTCAGTATCTTCAAAAATGGCGTTGTACAATCAACCAAAGTTGGCGCGTTAACCAAAGCCCAGCTTTCAGCTTTTATCGACAGCACCATCTAATCTAAGCGACCCGCTTATCCTTTAAAAAAGCGCGCTCATCTCTGAGGGCGCTTTTTTTCTTGCAAAAATCCGTAAAGCGGTCATAATCACCGAAAAACCCCTCTTTCTATTCCCCTATTTGAATTTCTCTTCTCTGGATTTTTCCGCTATGAATTTAACCGAGTTAAAACAAAAACCAATCAGTGAACTCTTAGATATCGCCAAAGAAATGGGCCTCGACAATTTAGGCCGAACTCGTAAACAGGACGTTATTTTTGCTATTTTAAAACACGCCGCACAAAACGGTGATGACATCAGCGGTGATGGTGTCCTTGAAATTTTGCCTGATGGTTTTGGCTTTCTTCGCTCTGCAACGGGCTCTTATCTTGCTGGCCCTGATGATATTTACGTATCACCAAGTCAGATTCGTCGATTCAACCTGCGAACTGGCGACAGCATCAGCGGCCTGATTCGACCACCTAAGTCAAGCGAACGCTATTTCGCCCTACTTAAGATCGATACGATCAATTTTGAAAGCCCAGAAAACGCCAAGAAGAAAATCTTATTTGAAAACCTAACGCCATTATTCCCAGATGATCCTTTCATCATGGAGCAAGGCACTGGGGCAGCTGAAGATATTACGGGTCGTGCTATTGACCTAATTTCCCCGATTGGTAAAGGTCAGCGTGGTTTGATCGTAGCGCCACCCAAAGCGGGTAAAACCATGTTGCTGCAAAACATTGCGCATGCCATTACCCGTAATAACCCTGATACGTACATGATCGTTTTACTGATCGATGAACGTCCAGAAGAAGTGACCGAAATGGAGCGTACTGTTCGCGGCGAAGTGATTGCTTCAACCTTTGATGAGCCACCTGCTCGACACGTACAAGTCGCTGAAATGGTGATCGAAAAAGCAAAACGCCTTGCTGAACACAAAAAAGACGTCGTAGTTTTACTGGATTCAATCACTCGATTGGCGCGTGCATATAACTTGGTTGTTCCTTCCTCGGGCAAGGTACTAACAGGTGGTGTCGATGCCAATGCGCTTGAAAAGCCAAAACGCTTCTTCGGCGCAGCGCGTAATATTGAAGAAGGCGGCAGCCTAACGATCATCGCAACAGCGCTGGTAGATACCGGCTCAAAAATGGATGAGGTTATTTACGAAGAGTTTAAAGGCACAGGTAATATGGAGCTGCATTTGGAGCGTCGTCTGGCCGAAAAACGTGTTTACCCAGCCATCAATATCAAGAAGTCAGGTACACGTCGCGAAGAGCTTCTGGTTGAAGAAGAAGATCTCAAGCGCTTGTGGATTTTGCGCAAACTCCTTCACCCAATGGACGAAGTGGCCGCAATGGAGTTCCTTTACGACAAGTTGCGTGAAACAAAGACCAATGCCGATTTCTTCGATTCAATGAAACGTTCAAAATAAAGCGTTAGCAACCTGAGTTTTTGCTCATAAGCTCGAATTAAAAGAGGTGGTAGATCCACCTCTTTTTTTTATTTAGAGCTTGCTCATCTTCCTTGCTTTGTGAAGCTCATAGCGATTTTGCGGCCGCCTCGGTTTTCGCATTTTAAACCGCGTCTGATCCCATTGATTGGCTTTGGCGCTGAGTGTTTTGCCACGGCACTTACCCCCATAAGATAAGAACGCTTTTCTTAGCATGGGCAAAACGCTACTATAGACTTTTATCGAATGAAATCACTGCGTGGCTGAACCGTATATCCCTGCTCCAGATCTTGAGACGGCTTGTCTTTATTGCGACGCAACCTACCCAATTGATCCTTTGGCAGCCAACCAAGTGGCCAAGTGTCGCTGCTGCGGCGCAACGCTTTATCATGGCAAGACCGATATGTCTGAAGCCCTAATCTATGCTGTGGCTGGACTGATCTGCTTTATCTGCGCTAACGGCTTTCCCTTTTTGTCGATCACGATTGCTGGTGAGCCTGCAACAGCCTCCATTGTTTCATCTGTTGGTACGCTGACCACTCATGGTATGTATTTTTTAGCGATGTTCGTGTTTTTTTTGATCATCTTATTCCCCGCTCTGTATTTAGGGGGAGTCATTTGGGTTATTCAACGCGCTCGCCAAGGCGTGATCACTAGGCTTAGTCGGTTTGTTGGCTTTTTAAGCCCATGGAATATGATTGAGGTCTACATGCTCGGCGTTATCGTTTCTCTAGTGAAGCTCTATGATATTGGCAGTGTGACCATTCAACCGGGGTTTTGGTTTTTTAGCGTGTTGATTTTTTGCTCTATTGCCTCGTCGGTTCGCTTTGACCTTCAGGCCATCACCCAACAACTGTATACCAATAAGGCTGCCGATGAGCCGAGCCGTTGACCATAATCTCGCATGCTGCCATGTATGCCGAAAGCTGAATCCCGTTGATAATAGTCACTGTGATTTTTGTTTTTCGAGACTTCACCAGCGCAAGGTCGAAAGCCGCAGTCGCAGCTGGATTTATTTAATCACGGCGATCATTTTGTTTTTTCCTGCTAACTTGCTGCC
>JBPEWS010000102.1:0-2746 GCA_052032465.1 Pseudomonadales bacterium | reverse complement strand
TGAGTCAGGCTTTTTATCAAGCCGTGCACGAGACTTTTTGGTGTGGTCGGCCCACTCGCGACTGCGCTACGCCTTGAATCAGCACCATTCGTTTAAGCTCGGAGGCTATTTTAGTTATCGTGATGAAGATGATGAGGCGCAAACCGAGCTGCTTTCAACGCTCGCTGGAGTTGATGCAGCAACGATAGAATACATAACCGGTGCGCCTGATCAGCGTTTTGACGTAGGGCTTGAGACATTTACGGCCAGCCAAGCTGACATGGATATTCAGTACAATGGGATCTCGCCTGAAAGCCAATTGCAGTATTCTCTGGTTGCAGGCTATCGCTATAACGAGCTGGAAAGTGCCTTCTTGCTGAATGAAAAACAAAAAGTTGGTGAATCGGTTTATCGAATGATGGGCAATATTGCTTGGGGCCTAGGTGAACCGTGGACGCTCAATGCTGGTGTGCTTCTGGAAAAAGCCGCCGACTATCCGGTTTTTGCATCTCCTCGAGCGAGTGTAAATTACGCCTTGCTGCCTAATCAATCGGTGAAACTATCGGCTTCGCGAGCTTATCGCATCCCTTCGCTTTTGGAGCGTGAGTTTGACTCGGAATTAACGGTCAGCAATGGTTTTGTGGTGGACGATATTTACAGTAATGACCCCGATTTACAGCCAGCCAAGATCAATAGCTATGAGTTGAGCTATCTTGGCGAGCTACGCCGGTGGCCCATTAGTTGGGAGTTGACGGGTTATTATGATGATATTGATGATTATGTTTGGCTGGTGAAAGTTAAAGGCGTAAATGACTTAAATGATCAGCTCACTCGCGAAACGCGAAATGCAGGCCAGTATCAAGTGAAAGGCGTAGAGGGAGAGATTCTTTATCGACCTGGGCCTCGTCACTTTTATAAATTGCTATTTAATGTCGGCGACGATGAGGATTACCATTACTGGAAAGAAAACCCGCGTGGTTTCAGCTCTACGGACACTAAAATGCCGACATCATCGTGGGGAGCTCTTGCCAGCTGGGAGTTGGGTCAATGGCAACTCAGCACAGCCGCCTACCGCGTAGCAAAAATGGAGTGGGCCAGCACAGGCACCAAAGTCGATGCCTACCTGAAGATGGATGCTCGCGTGGGTTATCGTTTGCCTCTAGGGCAGGGCAGTGCATTGGAATTGGCCTTTATTGCACAAAACTTCAATAACGCCTACGAAGAGTTTGACCGAAAGCTGGAGATTGAGCCTCGATATTTTATTGAATGTCAGCTTTCGCATTTTTAAATACCGCGCTGATTTTTAGTTGCTTGATCGGGCTGGGTAGACGATCCACAGTAGCTTGCTACAATACGACGATTAAATCACTTCAACCATTGAACTCGCTTTCAGGAGAAAACCATGCCAGATATTATTCGAGATACCATTTATGAAACAGAAGGGCGTGGAACGCTTTATGATTCTGTCTTGGAAACGGTTGGCAATACACCAACTATCCGCATCAATAACCTTACGCCGGAGCACGCCAGTATTTATGTTAAGGCTGAGTTTTTTAACCCAGCGTCATCGGTAAAAGACCGATTGGCATTAAATATTATTGAAAAAGCTGAACGTGAGGGGAAATTAAAGCCGGGTCAAACCGTAGTCGAAGCCACTTCAGGTAATACGGGAATTGGTTTGGCGATGGTTTGCGCTCAAAAAGGTTACCCATTGGTGATTACGATGGCAGAGTCGTTTTCCATTGAGCGTCGTCGACTCATGCGCTTATTCGGTGCCAAGGTCGTTCTAACCCCAAAAGCTGAAAAAGGCTATGGCATGTTCCGCAAAGCCGTTGAGCTGGCTGAGAAAAATGGCTGGTTTTTGGCCAGCCAATTCGAGACCGATGCAAACGCAGAGATCCACGAGCACACCACTGCGCGCGAGATCCTAAAAGATTTTGAAGGCCAACGACTGGACTATATCGTAACAGGTTACGGCACAGGTGGAACGATGACCGGCCTTGGACGCTTGATTAAAAAAATGCGCCCTGAGGTGAAGATTATTTTGTCTGAGCCAGAAAACGCTCAATTGGTCGGTAGTGGAATTGAGCAACAGCGCGATGAACATAACCGACCAGCCGTCAGCCATAGCGCGTTTGAGTCGCATCCGATTCAAGGCTGGACACCAGATTTTATTCCTCATGTGCTCCAAGAGGGCTTAGACGCAGGATATTTTGATGCGCTGATGCCAGTTAAAGGCACTGAAGGAATTGAATGGGCCCAAAAGCTAGCGAGCCAAGAGGGGATTTTGACAGGTATCTCTGGTGGCTCAACGTTTGCCATTTCGCAGAAATTAGCCGAAGAGGCTGAAGATGGCGCTGTGATTTTATGCATGTTGCCAGATACAGGTGAGCGCTATCTTAGCACGCCATTATTTGAAAGCATTGATGCAGACATGAATGACGAAGAGCTGGAAATTTCCCGCTCAACGCCCGGCTATCAAATGTAATACGATAAGCTTGTACTGGCACTACCTAGATAGTGCCAGCAACGGCTGAAGCTTCATAAGCATACACTTAAGCACGAATTCATAAAACGTTAACAACCTAACGCTGGGGGGGTTATCCTAAAGGATGAAGAGCTTTTTGTTGGCTTGTGTTAGCAGCGTCTTTTGCCTAAGATACGGCACTTATTTTTCAATCCATTTAATGCTTTATAGAGGTTTCTATGTCACGTCGTCTTATTTCTAGCGGTTCAGATTTTGAGCAAAAAATTGGCTATTCACGCG
>JBPEWS010000101.1:0-4632 GCA_052032465.1 Pseudomonadales bacterium | reverse complement strand
GCGCATAATCACTGAACAGCGCTTAAAAACCTATACGTGATGCATCGAGGTTTACGCGCGCTAATAATAGGCTGTTCAGCTTTGAGCGGCGTATTTCAGCGGGAAATTTAGCGAATATAGCATAAACACTTAGCTTATGTGCTTTCTCTGTGCAGCTTTGTCTCAGCGACTTTCTCGTTGCGAATTTACAGAATGACTAGGTCAGAGCGCTTAACCGAAGTGGATGAAGATCGGATGAAAGGTGTTGGCCTCGAGCCAAAGCCCGAGACCAAATTAGATTATTGTTTTTTAAATGACGCCGAAATTTTCGACCAAGCCATTTTCACAATTTCAACGATACCGCTAATAATCGCTGGAAAGAAAAACGCGGTTATCAGCAAAGACCAAAACATTGCCTGCTCTAAGCTTGCGTTCACCACGCCAATTAGAACCAAATACAATGCGACCATGGTAATCAATGCACGAACACCCGGTGCAAATGACTGCCAAAGTTCTTTTAATTGTTTCATTCAAAACTCCTCGTGAAACTTTTATCTTTATGACATTTAGTATACGCCCTTACGTTAAAATGATAAACGTACTTTGCACTACCGTTAGGTAAAAAAAATGAACCAATTACGACGCGGCCTCTACTGGCTTAACCACGACCTGCGACTAGAAGACAATGAAATCTTTCACCAAGTGGGCCAGCAGCTCGATGAATTATTGATCGTTTATATCTTTGACTCAGCTTGGTTTCGCGGCTCATCGCCACGCCATGAAGCTCCCACTTTAGGCCAGTATCGCTGCCAATTCATCTTGGATAGCTTGCACGCCCTTAACCAGCGACTAAAAGCCTACGAGCAGCGCATCGTGATTCTCTGCGGCGATCCCTTAGAGGAAATTGATCGGCTCATAACTCAGCATGACATCACCCATATACTGCGCAGCCAAACTGTCGGCCTCCACGAAAACCGCCAATGGCAAACCCTAAAACAACAACACCCCAAGGTGCAATGCGACCAAACTTTCACGCATACGCTTTGGCATTATGACGATCTTCCCTTTGCACTTAGCGAGCTGCCCAAACACTTCACACCATTTCGCAAACAGCTCGAAACACTGAGCCTGCGTAAACCCCTAGCTCAGCCAAGCTATTTGCCGCTTGCACTGGATCATACGCCATCCACCGAACTCGTCTTACCCATTAACCACCACCTACCCAACGACAGCCAAAGCGAAAATACGGGCTGGCATGAAGGCGGAGAGCCCGCTGCTCATGAGCATATTAAGCGCTATTTTGCGAGCAATGCTCCAAGCCACTACAAGGAAACGCGTAATGCACTTGAAGGCCAGACGCTGTCTTCTAAATGGTCGGCATGGCTCAGTCATGGCAACCTTTCACCCATTCAACTGATGCAACAGCTTAAACAATATGAGCAGAACCACGGCGCAAATGACTCCACCTACTGGCTATTTTTTGAACTTCTTTGGCGAGAATACTTCCAGTGGTATGCGCTCGCTCATGGCAAACATTTATTCACCGCCAGAGGCCTCAACAAAGCTCCCGTTCGTTGCTGCTTCTATCCTGAACGGTTTAAGCGCTGGAGCCAAGGCGCCACACCCTACCCTTTGGTCAATGCCTTGATGAACCAGCTCAACGCCACAGGCTTTATGAGCAACCGAGGCCGACAAATTGCCGCTAGTTGCCTTATCTACGACTTAGGTATCGACTGGCGCTACGGAGCAAAATACTTCGAAGAAAAGCTGATTGACTATGATGTCGCCAGTAACTGGGGCAACTGGCAATACATTGCTGGCGTGGGTGCAGACCCACGAGGTGGACGACATTTTGATCTTGCCAAACAAACTCAGCAATACGACCCCAAGCGCGAATTTATCCAGCGCTGGCAAGGTGATGCCCATGCCGATGAGCCACTAGACTCGTTGGATGCCGCCGATTGGCCCATTTTATAAGCGCCTGATCAGCGCTTAGGCCCCAAAGAATAAGCCAACATCTGGCTCAGATAAGTCAAGCTTTCACCCGTCTCCTCGCGCCATTGATCAAAAGGCGCTTGAAGCGCACGAAAGGATGTCGCTGAGCTAGGGGGTTTCTCAACAACGCCATAACGAAGCAATGCATCAACCACATCCTGAGATAGGACCACTGAATCAACACCCACTCGGCGTAGCCAAAGCTGGACGGTTTTTGCCCCCGTTCGGTCACCCTGCTTTTGTAATTGCACCACGTGCTCAAAATAAGCATCCGGCTTTATCGCGCCAAAAAACGCACCTAAGCTGCCATACTCATCTCGGCGCTGTTTAAGCCACTGCGCATTGTTCACCACACTGCTCATCTTCTTCCAATGCTTCATCGTCTCACCCGTCGCCATGATCGACTCAAGCTCCTCATCTGAAATCATCGCGCAACGGTTTAGGTTAAAACCAAAAAAATGTCGCTCAAAATCTGGCCACTTTTTATCAATTACCGACCAATTAAACCCAACCTGAAACACCACTTTCGACAATGCGGATAAAAAAACCTCGTCATCCAGAGATAAAATACCCTGATGTGTCAACGGCTTAGCTAACTCATAAGGCAAATGCTCAACGCCTCCATGCGCTTCTATCACCTTGTCCTTAACATCAGCAAAAGTAATCACTTGCACCTCCTGTCTGCGTGGCTATTTTGCCATCATGTGAACTAAAGCTTGATATTACTCTCTAAGATGAGAAAATAACAGATCACCAAATTGGGGGCGACCTGGCTTCGACGGCAGAGACAACGCTCTTGGTGCATGCCGAGTAGTTTCGCAATGCTCGTAAATACCTTGTGGAATTTAAAGATAGTTGCAAACGACGAATCTTACCAACTAGCAGCTTAAGTCTGCTACACGCTTGAGAAGCCTGTCTGTGGGCGTCAAAAAGCGTGTTATATAAACACAGAACCGCTTGAGGTCGCGCTTACTGGCCGAGAGTTAAACTTTAGTAAGCTCGCGCTTTTGCGTCCTGATAGTCGGGCTGCCTAGCGCCAAATTAATAGACTAAACTAAGCATGTAGATCCACTAGCCGAGTACTGGCGGACGCGGGTTCGATTCCCGCCGCCTCCACCAATTTTCTTTATATTTCAACAACTTAACCTGCAACCACCTGTCTCACTGTTTTTTATCAGCTCAATCCCTTCCTAACCCCGGTGTACTCAAATTGCACACTCGACAAACAATACTTTCGCATCAAAACTTCTCGAGATGTCCAACCCAAACCACTTGAAAAATTTTAAGAGATTTTCATCAGCAACTCATTCTCAGCTCATCAAAAGTTTCTTTTGTGAAGGTTGGTGGGGCAAGTTGAAATCACACTATCCAAGCATCAATGTATTTCTCAATATATTCCATTGGCAAACGCTCTTGCTCGAGCCTCCTGTCAGCGTAATGATCAGCACGTAAACCCTTAAACAAAGTAAGCTCTTTTTCAGTTAATGAAACTGGGTCTTTAAATACTGAGTCAGGCTCTGGCACCATGCGTTCTTCAAAAGCTTTGACTGTTTTTTCATCCATCATTAGTGGAGTAATACCACTCAGCTTACTTCTGGCATCACTTAAAATAGTCAAGCCTTCAGAATCAATGTCTCCCCAGTAACCAACATTCTTATCAGTCAACCAACCTGCCCTCATCCATGAAACATTCTTACCTCCACCCGAGACTGCTATCGTATCGTGAACATCACTAAGCGCCAGGCAAGACTGTTCATTCTCGATTACTAAGATATTTCTCGCGGGCAACTCAAAGTCTTGCAAAGTGTCTGAAGACAGACGAAGCAGTGGTAGGCCACCCAACAGTAATCTGGTTTGTTGACAGAGAGGCTTAACCAACAACCAGTCTCTCGGCTTTTCTTTACAATCAATCCAGCTCATCAAGCCAATATCTATAACGTTTCGATCAACTAATGCTGTAACGATAGATTCAATTATTCGTAAATTTTTCTCGATGAATTTTGTATCCACAAAAGTAACGGGTAACGCTCTAAGATAACATCCTTGCCCCATTCCTTTTTGTAACTGTGGCAACAGCCTCACCAACAGCTCTAAATCATCCTGCTCGAAACGATCTAACGTCTCTAGATGATCAATTAACGCTTGGAATAATTTTTGATCGTTGTCTCTAAGGGAAGAACCATAGGAAGAGCTTCCCTCATCAGAGCTGGCTTGGTGACTTTGAATTTCCCCCCGACTTTGAGGAAAATAGGGTTGCGATGAAAGGGATTCAAAAATAAAACGAATTTTCGAAAGCCAGTCTTGTAACTGGCGCTCTTCATTCGAACCAAGTATGCGGGCAAGTGAGCCGATATCTAAGATCTTTAAGTGTGTGGGAACATCCTGCTCAGAGAGATCGCGGAAATTCCGTTTTTCCCAAACCACCTCACACTCTTTGCTTTTTGAGTCGCCTCTTTCTTGGCTAGCCCCATTAATAGAATCTTGGGAAAAGCTCTTCCATGACGATACAAAGTTCTGAAAATGGCCGATGTTCTGCATTGCCGCATTTCCTCTTGGAGGCTTCAAAGGAACTACCAAGGGAAATGAGTCCCCTATACTCAGCAAGCTTTTCAATTTCCTTGAATTCTGCCAGTACGTATTTTTCAACTTAAGAAGGAC
>JBPEWS010000100.1:0-11912 GCA_052032465.1 Pseudomonadales bacterium | reverse complement strand
ATTTCTGAAGTTTTGCATGCTCATGGCAAAGCAAACCCGTTGTTGGTTCTGGGTGTCGGCGATGAAGTGCTCAAACATGGCACTCGTAACGAAATTCTAGCAAAATATGATTTGAACGCAGAAGGCATCCTTAATAGAATCATTTCATACCCATAAAAAAAAGCGAACTCTCCCATGGATCGATTCAGTGTTATCTTTTTAGGTCAATTACAAGAAGGTTTTCAAGAAACGCAAGTAGCAACTTCGCTATCAAAAGCACTGAAGATCCCAGAGGAAAAGGCGCTCAAGCTATTACGATCCGATAAAAACATCACATTACGTCGCCATATTGATCAAGAAAAGGCACAAAGAATTTCGCAACAACTTAATCAACTCGGCATTGTCACCATTGTTGAAGATGAAAGCCCGCCTGAAGTTCATTTTCAAGCCAAAGACGTTAAGCCATTAGATCAACGCATCGCTTCAAAAGAACAACTTCAAACCGACCAATCACCAAGTACCGAACAAGAACCTGCTCCAGAAAAAGCACTGGCTGATGACGATGAACCCCTTGAAGCGGCAAGCTTTGCTCAATACGCTGAACCAGCCATGAGTCTCAAAGAATCAGCTGAGCCAGTCGCTGTAGCAACGACAAAGCCAGAGACTGACGCGAGCTCAAGCGCTGCTGTCGATGCGTTTTTTGCTGAGGCTGAGCAAGAGCTTTCGCTAGTCGATGATGACGAGCCTCAACATGAGCAGCAAACGCAAACCGAAGAAGGCGCGCAACACACAGAAGGCTCTGAGCAAGAAACCGCAGCAGCGGCAACCGCAGGCGTGGCGACTAAAAGCCTGGGCGCTGGTTTTGATATTCACAAAGACCGTATTAAAGCAAAAACCCCAGAAACACCCAAAGATGAGGGTGGCGATGAAACACCCGAGCGTGAAAGCTTTTTTGATGAGCCAGTGACTCACCCTTTTGTTTTCAAAGGCTCAGGCATTGAGTATTTTAAGATCTGGATTGTTAATACGCTCTTAAGCATCATCACATTAGGTATTTATTCGGCTTGGGCAAAAGTTAAAAACCGTCAGTATTTGTATAACAATACTTACTTAGACAATCATAATTTCAATTACTTCGCCAACCCTGTGCGTATATTAATCGGCCGAATCTTACTTGCCGTGCTGGTGATCGGCGCCTATGTCGCCACCATGTTTAATATCGGCATAGCAGGCATACTGTTTTTTATTTTTTACTTATTGTTCCCGTTTTTTATCCATCAAAGCATGCGCTTCAACCTCAATTACACCAGTTATCGTAATGTACGCTTTTATTTTAAGAAGTCCTTAGGGCAAAGCTACATCGCCTATCTTCTTCTGCCAGTCGCCTCTGCGTTTACGCTTTATTTGCTCTGGCCTTTCGCTGTTTACAAGCAAAAGCAGTTTTTAGCCAATAATGCACATTATGGCTCTAGCTCATTTGAGTCTGATTTTGAACCGAAGCAATTTTATGTCATTTACGCCATCATGCTAGGCCTCAGTATTTTAGCCTTTATCGCGATTTCCATTGCTTTTGGTGTATTGATCGGCAGCAGTGGCATGATGTTGATGATGGTAAGTGAAGACATTGCAACGGGGGGATTCCTTATCTCATTTGTCGCTCTTTATGCACTTGGACTTGTAGCTTACTACGTTTTAATGGCCTTCAAACAATATCGCATCCGAAATCTTGTCTTCAACCATTTACAGCTCGATGAGAACCGCTTTGAGAGTCAAGTGGAGTTTTTCCCTTGGCTTGGGATCACTTTAACCAATGCTCTACTCATTGGTATCACGCTTGGGCTATTCATTCCTTTTGCAAAAGTGCGTGAAATGAATTATCTCAGCTCAGTGACCTATGTCCATGCAATGGAGTCCCTAGGTAATTTTGCCGAGCATGAGCACCATACCGATGATGCAACCGGAGAAGCGGCTGGAGACATCCTTGATCTAGATGTTGGCTTCTTCTAATGCACGCCTTTGCTGCTAAATTCTTCGACGGAATAGACGGCCACCCAAAGCCTGTTGTCGTCACCGTCGATGATGAAGGCAACTGGCACATCAAACTCAAAACCGCCGATCTTGACCTTCATAAGGCAGCAGATTTAGCCGTCATTGCGATGGCTGATGTTAAAACACAAGCCAAAGTCGGCTCAGCGCCAAGAGTGATTTTTTTACCTGAGAAACAACAATTACTGACCACGGCGCACGAAACCATAGACGCAATATTAAAAAAGCACCAATACTCAGGCTCATTTATTGCGCGCTCTGTCACCTACATGGAATCAAACCTGTACGCAGTTTTTGGTCTTTTGGCCTCGACAGTCGCCTTCTGCTTGTTCATGTATTTCATCGGTTTGCCCGCGATGACGAATCAGCTCGCTGCTTGGGCACCGAAATCGTTAACGGATCACTTGGGGCGAGAATCACTTGAGTTTATTGATCAGCACATTTTTTCACCCACTTCACTCAGTGAGGAAAAACAACACGATATTTTGACTCACTTTCAACCGCTTCTTGATGCCCAAACGGACCTAGAGCTAAACGTTATCTTCCGCGATATGAACGGAATAGCTAATGCCATGGCTCTACCCGATGGCACCATTATTTTCACCGACCAATTAGTCAACATTACCGATAATAACGACCAGCTTGAAGCAATTCTTGCTCACGAAATTGGACATGTTCATCATCGCCACAGCATGAAGAGCATTATCAATTCACATATGCTGCAGTTTGTTGCCCTGTTTGTTGGTGTCAGCCCCAGTGTTTCAGACGTTGGCTTATCCCTGATCAACAGTTCGCACTCTCGCGAGGCTGAACGCGAAGCTGATGACTTCGCCGTGCAGTACGCCAATGAAGGCCACTACGAGCCTATTGCCTTTGCTGATGCGATGCAACACTTAGTAGAAGACGGGACTGGCGCAAGTTGTGAGCGAGACAACTATGTTGTGACCTGCGATGATGACTTAGAAAAGCAAATGGAGTTATTCTCAACACACCCCGTCAGTACGGAGCGTATTCAGAAGTTTCTCACCCTTCAGCAAAGACACGACAAACTCAAATCTCAGCTTTAAGTCTGCCTGAATCAATTTACGTATTTGTATCTTAATCGGTATCGGATAAGGACGTTGGCCACTCGCCCTCAAGCAGATAGTCAGACATTATGCGTTTAATGTCCTCGGGCACAGGCAGAGATTGCTTTTTTTGATGATCAAAATGCACCATCACCGTCTCACCACAGGCCACTAGGGTATCTAACTGATAACAAGCTTGGGTGACAACAAAAGAGCTGTTGCCGATGGATTTGATTGCCGTTTTCACTGTGACATCTTTGCCATAAAAGCACTCATGCTTAAATTCACAGCTGATTTTGGCAATGATTAAGCGCCATTTTTTTACATCTAAATCGGGTGTAAACCAGCGGCATAATGGGCCGCGAGCATGCTCAAACCAAGCAGGGAAAACGGTGTTATTAACATGACCTAAGCTATCAGTTTCATAAAACCGCGGGGCAAAACGTTCAGAAAACATAAAAAAGACTCCAGAATGCGAGTTAAATCGTGCCAATGATAAAGTGCATGAGTACCGCCGCCATTACACCGGCCAGCACATCATCGAGCATAATGCCAAAACCGCCATGCACTTTACGGTCGAACCACTTAATCGGCCAAGGCTTAATCACATCAAACAAGCGAAACAAAATAAACGCGATGAGCACCGTAAACCAAGACAGCGGCAAGGCAAAACATGTGATCGCAAACCCGATAAACTCATCCCAAACAATTCCACCGTGGTCATGAACCTTGAGTTGCTTCGTCAGCCGCTCACAGCAATAACAGCCATAGATAAACCCCAATAGGATCAACGAGGCTTGCCAAATAGGGTCTAATAGCATCATCAAGCACACTAGGGGCAGCGCCGCTAAGGTGCCAAACGTTCCTGGCGCTTTTGGGGCTAAACCCGAACCAAAACCGGCAGCCAGCCAATCGTGAATACTACGCAGATCTTTTCGTTTAAGCGAAGTGCTCATAACCCTTTTTCTCCAAATGATAAGGTTTTCCATGATACCGAAGCTCGACCTGAGCTACGTTCTTAACCGAAGTTATCATGCCAATCTCCGTGAGGCTTTGGGCAAAGCAAGGGAACGCCTGTTGCCAAGCTTGGTAGCGCTCATCAGAAATGGTGAAACATAATTGATAGTCATCACCTCCAACTAAAGCATCATTCAATGCAAGGCGCTGATCTGTCGCTTCAGGGTTTAATGCCAAGCGCTCAATATCAATTTGAGCCGTCACATGACTTGCCTTAGCGATATGCCCGAGGTCAGCAACAAGCCCATCGGAGATATCAATACAGCTACTTGCATAACCCACCAGCGACTGCCCTAGAGCCAGCTGAGCTTGCGGGCGACAAAACCAGCGCTGCGACTCACTTTCTCGATGATCGAGTACATCTCGCAACCCTTGAGCACCCATGCCCAACTGGCCACTATGAAATATTCGATCGCCAGCCTGAGCCTGCGAACGCCGCAGTGCTTGGCCTTGTTCACATAGTCCCAAACAGGTAATCGCTATGGATAGTGGGCCTTTGGTGGTATCACCGCCCATTAGAGCAATGGAGGTCGCCTCGCTAAGGCCTTTAGCAAACTCAGCAAGCCATGATGCGTCTATTTCAGGCAGGCTAAGCTGTAATTGATAGCCTAATGGCTTGGCGCCCATGGCCGCCATATCCGACAAATTTGTCATTATCGAGCGATAGGCAATATCAGCAGCATTTAAGTCGGCAGGAAAATGGACATCGCTATTAAGCGTATCGGATGCAATGACCAGCTCTTGTTTAAGCGGGCGATTCTGGGAAACGAGCTCTGACAGTGCGATGATCGCCGCATCATCACCTATGCCTAAACGAAGAAAGCCGCCTTGCGAAGAAAGCGGCTTAAAAAAAGTTTCGATCAGATCGAATTCACTCACGATGCTTCTTAGCTGCTAACTCCAAAGCGCGGAGCTCGGCTAAGGATTTATCCAACGTCGCGTTAATAAACTTATGGCTTTGGTCAGCACCGAATGTTTTGGCTAACTGAATCGCCTCATTGATCACCACCGGATAAGGAATATCCATTCGATGTTTTAATTCATAAAAAGACAGCCACAGCACGCTGCGCTCAACAGGATCGATTTGATGAATCGGGATCTTGCTGCACTGGTCAATCAACGTATCTAGCTCATCTTGCTCAGACAAAACGCCACCAACGACTTCTTTGAAGTAATCGGTATCGGCTTTGCCAAAATCATGAAACGCCAAGAACTGTGCCATCAGCTCATGGTTGGACTGATCACTGTGTTGCGACTGATACAGAGCTTGAACGATCAGTCGTCGTGATTTTTTACGAGCCGCAATGGCGGCCTTAGCTGATTGTGTCATTAAAGCTGCTCAAACAAAGCCAGCATTTCAAGCGCTGATAATGCGGCTTCAGCACCCTTATTGCCTGCTTTTGTACCCGCACGTTCAATCGCTTGCTCAATGCTATCAACCGTTAGTACGCCAAAAGCAACGGGCTTTTCAGAGTCCAAAGCCACCTGCGAAATACCTTTAACACACTCACCGGCAACATATTCAAAATGTGGCGTTCCACCACGAATAACAGCGCCCAGAGCCACAACCGCATCCGCATCCGTTTGCGCCACTTTTTTAGCAAGCAACGGCAGTTCAAAAGCACCCGGTGCGTAATAAAGCGAGATATTCTCTTTTTTCACGCCCGCCATGCGAACCATGGCATCAATTGCACCACTAACAAGTTGTTCAACAATAAAGCTATTGAATCGTCCGACAACAAGAGCAACTTTAGTCTCTGGTTTTACGGGAAATTGTGCTTCAAAAGTGTTCATAGCAAATCCTAAAAATTACAGTTTTTCGGGACTATCAACGTAGTCGATAATCTCTAAGTCAAAGCCTGATAAGGCGTTAAATTTTAACGGCTGGCTGAGCAAACGCATTTTAGTCACATTGAGGTCGCGTAAAATCTGCGAGCCTGCTCCAATCGTTTTGTAGCCACCGCCTAAAGTTTCTTTCTGGTGCTTTTCACGAATATCATGACCACCAAGATACCAGCGAATCAGATCCGCTTGCTTGTTCGGATCAATGGTATTACCCAAAAGAACCAGTATACCACATTCCGCCTCAGACAACGCCTGCATGGTGGTATCTAAACGCCAAGCGCCTGCCTGCGGCAAACCCAAAAAGTCTTTCGCTGCACTGACCTGATGCACACGCACCAAAGGCACGGTCTCAGGGCCAGGCTCACCATGAACCAAAACCGTATGGGTCGTTTCATCAACATGATCGTAATAAAGCTTGAGCGTAAACTCGCCATATGCCGTCTGAGTAACCCAAGAGTCTTTCAGCTCAATCGTGTTTTCATGTGTGATGCGATATTCAATCAAATCGGCAATGGTGCCCATCTTTAAGTCGTGCTTTTCAGCAAACTTTTCTAGATCATCGCGACGAGCCATCGTGCCATCTTCATTCATGATCTCAACAATAACTGCTGCAGGCTCAACACCAGCCAGCTTAGCATAGTCGCAACCGGCTTCTGTATGACCCGCTCGGTGTAACACTCCGCCCTTTTGCGCTTTTAATGGAAAAATATGGCCCGGCTGAACAATATCGGATGGCTTAGCTTGCTTAGCTACAGCCGCCAAAACTGTCGTTGCGCGATCAGCCGCTGAAATACCTGTGGTAACGCCCTCTGCCGCCTCAATTGACGCCGTAAAATTGGTGCCTAATTCTGTGCCGTTAGCACTAACCATTAACGGCAGCTGCAACTGTTGGCAGCGCTGTTCTGTCAACGTAAGACAGATCAAGCCGCGTGCATGGGTTGCCATAAAATTGATCGCCGCCGGGGTGACGAATTCAGCAGCCATCACCAAATCGCCTTCATTTTCACGATCTTCATCATCCATCAAAATAATCATCTTACCTTGGCGAATATCTTCGATCAGCTCAGGTACGGTACTTAGTTTCAAAGGTTCTTTCATGGGTTATTTTCCTAAAAAGCCAGCATTGGCCAACATCGATAGAGAAATCGAGGAATCATGTTGGTTGTCTGACATCAGTAATTTTTCGAGGTAGCGAGCAATTAAATCAATTTCAACATTGATGGCGACACCTGGCTGCCACAAACTCACATTCGTCATCTCTTGGGTATGGGGGATCAGCGTTAAGCGCACGATATCAGCCTCGATATCGTTCACCGTCAAGCTGATTCCATCAAGCGTGATAGAGCCTTTTTTAACCACGTAGCGGCTCAGTTCCTTGGGAATTCGAATGTAATAATCTGTCGCACGAGCATTACTCTCAAGCCGCACCACTTCACCAATGCCATCAACATGGCCACTAACAATATGCCCACCAAAGCGCGTCGTTGGCAACATCGCTTTTTCAAGGTTCACCAAAACTCCAGGTTTTAAGCTCGCCAGCGTAGTAAGCCCAAGACTTTCTGCCGAAACGTCAACGGCATAATAATTGGCCCCCATATCTGTCACGGTAAGGCAGACGCCGTTCGTGGCAATACTATCGCCAAGAGCGACATCGCTATAATCCAATGTATTAGACTCAATGATAAAACGCTTATCACCGCCAATGGCTTGAATCGCTTTGATATGACCTGTTGCTTCGATAATGCCTGTAAACACGTTTGTCTCTTTTTTTATATTCGCTAGTCATAGCCAAAAGGCTATATCTTGGGTGCAAAACGTAGGCGCTGGTTGTCACCAACCCAACGTTGCTCAATAAGCTGCAATGGTAGGGCATTAACCAGTCGATCTAATGTGAAATCCACCATATTAATCGCCTGCTCGCCCAACAAAACGGGCGCCTGATAGACAATCAGCTCATCCCACCAATCTGTTCGCAAAACCTGAGAAGTCAGTTTCGGACCTGCCTCAAACCAAAGCTCATTATACCCTGCTTCGACCAGCTTTTCATACAACGATGATAACGCGCTTTTTGGCTCACTAAGTAGCCAATGATCAACCCCCTCTGGCATTTGCTCAGAGCGCTCATGGCTAGCCCAAATACAGCCCAAGCCATCAGTAAACAACGTATTAGAAAAGCTGCTCGGCTTCGGCGCATAACGAGAAACAATGATTCGATCCGGCTGGCGAACCGTCTTAACGTCTGGGTAATGAGCATGCTGCCATGTTTGAGGTCGCACCGTAAAACTCGGGTTATCCGTATAAAAGGTTCCAGAGCCTGAAATAATGGCATCACTGCGAGCACGATAGCGCTGCGTGTCTTCACGCGCCTGAGCATTAGTAATCCACTGGCTTTCACCACTTTTTAGCGCAATTTTACCATCTAGGCTGCAGGCAATTTTGACACGAACATAGGGCCTGCCCTGCTCAAAACGCTGAATAAACCCCGGGTTTAATGATCGGCAAGCATGTTCAAGCACACCAGTTTCAACGTCAATACCCGCCTCTCTCAGCCGAGCAGCGCCCTGACCATTAACTTGGGGGTTGGGATCGAGATGACCAATAACAACACGTGAGACGCCCGCTTGGATAAGCGCATCCGCACATGGAGGTGTTTTACCATGGTGAGAACAGGGCTCAAGAGTAACGTAAGCTGTGGCTCCACGAAGCTTTTCAGGTGATTGACAGTGATACAGTGCTTCGGCTTCAGCGTGTCGTTGACCAGCAAATTGATGCCAGCCTTCAGCAACTTGCTGATGATCTTTGACAATAACGCAGCCGACACGTGGGTTTTTACCCGTGGTAAACAAACCTTGTCGAGCCAGATTAAGAGCGTAGCTCATCCAATCAGCATCTGTTTTGCTGCAAGCCATAGTGTTTTTATATGCGAAAGATGATAGTGTGCACTGTAGCGAGCTTTGCAAAAAAAAACCAGCTATCTGAATCCAGATAGCTGGCTAGCAACACAAGCATCAGCTTGCTCTAAGGAGATCATGACATCCGATTCTATTGTTTGATATTCCCTAAAAACGTTAAATCTTGTTCATGAGCAACTGACGAATATTTTGAGTGATCCTCAATGCGATGACAATCACCCGTTTAGGGTATTTTGACGATTAAAATTAATTTTCAAGAAAACTACAAAAATCAACGCTCACCGCTTTAAATTACGGTCAAACCTGATTATTCTGGAATGTAAACGAGGTTAGAGTATCTTCTCATGGAGCACATCCCTACAAAAACCGTCTTGATTGTCGAAGACAATATTCCTACCAAGGAGCGTATGGAGCAAATCATCATCCAGTCTGAACATTTTGAGCTGACGGATAGTGTATCGACGGTAATGGATGCAAAACGCGTACTCAAATTGGATTACCCCAATATTCTTTTGACCGATCTTGATCTACCTGATGGCGACGGTACCGAGTTAATCGAGCTCATTCAATCAGAGCCGTATCAAACGGAACTGGCCATTGTAATCAGCGTATTTGGTGATGAGGACCGCGTATTTCGTGCAATCAATGCAGGCGCAAGTGGCTATTTGCTCAAAGGCGACCCCTGCTTTGAAATTGTCCAAGCCTTGGAAGAAATGGTTATGGGCGGCTCTCCAATTAGCCCAACGATTGCGCGAAAATTACTCAAATTTTATAGCTCGATGCCAGAGCTAACCAAAGAAACACAGGTCAAACGACCCAAGTTAGTGCTTAGCAAGCGGGAACAACAGGTACTTACTCTTTTCAGCAAAGGACTTACGGCCAAGGAAATTGGCGATATGCTTGAGATCTCTCACCATACAGTGAGCTCTCATATTAAGAAAATCTACAAGAAGATGTCCGTAAGTAATAAAGCTGAAGCCATTTATGAAGCCTCGAAGTTCGGTCTTATCTAGACGCCTATTTTCCACACTACCCATTTTATTAACTCTGACATCAGCTCCTAGCTTTGCTGAGGAGGAGTCATGGGCGTTCGAGCCAATCACTAACGTCATTAGTGCGAGTCGTATCAACCAGTCGGTTTTATCGGCTCCAAATCCGGTAACGATCATTGATGCAGCCATGATCGAAGCTTCGGGCTATATCTATTTGGCCGATATATTTAGGCTAGTGCCTGGCATGTATGTTGCCTATGTAGGCGGTAGAAAATATGCTGTTTCATACCATGGTGGCACGTGGGCGAACACCAATTGGATGCAGGTTTTGGTGAACGGGCGCTCCACGTTCATGCCCAACTCATCGGTTATTGACTGGGATACCATCGGCGTTCAACTAGAGGATATAGAACGAATTGAAGTGATCCGCGGGCCTTCCGCCTCGGCTTATGGCTCTAATTCATTTTCAGCGGCGATCAATATCATCACAAAACCCATCGCCATTGATGATCAGTGGCAGGTTAAAACACGCTTTGGCAGTGATGGCGATCAGCGTAATTATGCAAAGCTAAGAACCAAGCTCGGCTCAGCCGATGTTCGCGCCACACTTAATACCGAAAAAAGCGATGGCTTTGATGAAGGCAATGACTTTAAAGACATCTTCACGGGCAGCTTGAGTTACGAGCAATCCCTAGATGCTCAAAATCAGTTAAGTGGTTATTTAACCTTTGCTACGGGAGAAACAGGGCCCTTATTAAACCCCAACGTTGTGGACCAAGAGCGGGATCGAGAGATTCAGGCCTACTCAGGCCATCTTGTTTGGGAGCGAGACTTAGTGGGCCCGAATGCTTTTCAATTTCAAGTTTTTCACCACTCCAGCGATGAGAATGACCAAAGCTTAACGCCGCCAGTTTCAGCCTTAATCCCATTCGATTTAACAGGCACGCCATTTGCTGATAACGCGGATGAGCAGTTAATTGTCGGGCGCGAGTTATTCTATAGTGAAAAAACACAGGCGGATTTTCAGTTTAATGCCTTTAACTCTTCGTCTATTCGAAACGTCTTGATTGGCGGATTACGCCATGACTATATCCACAGTCCAAGTTATTTTTCTGAAAAAGTCAGCCGAGAAGAACTGACGGGCTTTTTAGGCGTTAATAGTGAGATCCAATTAAGTACGAATATTGATCTCAACCTTGGCCTTTTGGCTGAAAAACAGCCGAATTACCAAGCCTTCTTTTCACCAAGAGCTAGTCTGAACCTACTGGTCTCCCCGAGCCAGTCAATTCGACTATCTTACTCTGCGGCCAACCGATTACCGACATTACTTGAAAAACACCAAAACTCTCAATTGATCACCAGTGACGGCGATATCCTGAACAAAATCTATATTCAGGACACCAAGGTACAGCCTGAGCATATCGAGCAACTCGAAGTTGGCTACACCGGAAAATCTAGGCAGCATCAAATCGACTGGGGCCTGTCGGCCTATCATACCCAGTATGAGAACACGATCTGGTATAATTATATTGCTGATCCAACCGACATCAGCGATGGCTTTTACCATGCGCCCATCAACGCTGGGGCGTATCAAGTCAGCGGCATTGAAGGTGAGTTTACCTTCCGTGCGAGCCAGTATCATTTTTACAAAGTGTTTTTTAATGTAGCTCAAGATGACGAACAGCACAGCATTGCGAAAGATCCTGATATCATCATTAAGTCTCGTGATAAAACACCCGCAAAATCCCTAGGCTTAATGGGCTCTTGGCAGTGGAAGAACGTAAACGGGAGCTTAATTGCGCTTTATGTTGATGAAATGAACTGGAAATGGGGCGTAACTTCTCTCTATCCGATTGGCGGCTATAGCGGTCAGCCACGTGAGACTGTTGATGAATACTTTCGTCTTGATGCGAATTTAAGAGCCAGTTTTTCGCTTGGCGAAACGCAAATCAGCCTACAGGCGGGTGCCCAAAATTTAACAGGCGGGTATAAAGAGTTTGATGAACAAATTACTGTTGATCCTCGCTATTATATGAGTTTAAGTGTATCAAGTT
>JBPEWS010000010.1:0-8513 GCA_052032465.1 Pseudomonadales bacterium | reverse complement strand
TGTTTTTTGAATTTGATGGCGGTGAAGGAGGGATTCGAACCCTCGATACCCGTTAAGGTATACGCCCTTAGCAGGGGCGCGCCTTCAGCCACTCGGCCACTTCACCAACAGGTGCGAAATAATAACAGTTTTTTAGAAAAACTAAAGACTAAAAACGCGTTTTTAATAAGAAAAAAGCCACATAATGTGGCTTTTTTGATTAACGATTTCCGAAGTTGTCGTTATCGTAGCTATCTGAACCAAAAGTGTCCCCTTGGTCATCAAACTGGTTTTGATACTTTTCACGCTGTATGCGCATATAGATCTCTTCACGATGTACTGCGACGTCTTTAGGAGCGTTGATACCAATGCGAACTTGGTTACCCTTCACACCTAGTACTGTTAGACTGACGTTGTCACCGATCATTAGTGTTTCGCCAATACGGCGAGTTAAAATCAACATAATGAACTCCTTAGTTTTCCATGCTACTTAACAGCATTTCTTTTGACGCTTTTGATTTAGACTGCCATTGGCTGGTCTAGTTCAAATGCCTCATGCAATGACTGTACCGCTGTTTCCAGTGCAGATTCTTGGATCACAACAGCAATTTTAATTTCAGAGGTCGAGATCATCTCGATATTAATACCTTTTGCAGCCAATGTCTCAAACATTTTGCTAGCAACCCCTGCGTGAGAACGCATACCGACACCAACAATGGCTAGTTTAGCAATGGTGTCGTCGCCTTGAACTTCGAGCGCGTTCAACTCATTTTTCACGTTGGTCAAAATTTCTAAAGACTTCGCATACTCTGCACGATGCACTGTGAAAGACAAGTCATTGGTATTTCCAGAGTGCGCACTTTGAACAATCATATCGACTTCAATGTTAGCGTCACTAATAGCACCCAGCACTTTTGATGCGATGCCTGGCTGATCTGGAACACCTAATATAGTTAATTTGGCTTCATCACGGTTAAACGCAATGCCTGAAACAATTGGATTTTCCATGTTGTCCCCATTATCTGTTGTAATCAATGTGCCCGGCCCATCAATCTGACTATGCAGCACTCTCAAGGGCACTTTATATTTCCCAGCAAACTCCACTGAACGAATCTGCAAAACTTTGGAGCCTTGGCTAGCCATCTCCAGCATTTCTTCAAAAGTAATTTGATCTAGCTTCCTGGCCTTTGGCTCCACACGTGGATCCGTGGTGTAAACCCCATCCACGTCAGTATAAATCTGACATTCTGCGGCCTTCAAAGCCGCTGCTAATGCAACTGCGGTTGTATCGGAACCGCCTCGGCCTAATGTGGTGACATCACCTTTTTCTGTAATGCCTTGAAAACCCGCCACAATGACCACTTTGTTTTGTTTTAACTTTTCAAAAATTCGATCTACATCAATCGAGCTAATACGCGCTTTGCTGTGAGCCGCATCAGTCTTAATGCCGGCCTGCCAGCCAGTAAACGACTGAGCTGGAATTGCCAATTGCTCTAATGCCATCGACAGTAAGGCAATGGTTACCTGCTCACCGGTAGACAATAACACATCCATTTCTCGGCGACTTGGCTGGTCAGTAATTTGTTCAGCCAGACCGATTAAGCGGTTGGTTTCGCCCGACATGGCCGAAACAACAACAACGACTTGATCACCCTGCTCAACAAACTTTCTGACTTTATTCGCCACCGATTGAATTCGCTCTACGCTACCAACCGAAGTTCCACCGTATTTTTGAACAATTAATGCCATTAGCTTTTCGTCATTTTAATAAAAAAGGAACGCATTGTGCGTGAACCAAAGTAAAGTTTCAAGGTCATCCTGTTAATTTTTCCAATACACTTGGAACGCTTTGTATCAAGCTATCAAGCTTGGCGACATCAGAACCACCTGCTTGGGCAAAGTCAGGACGACCACCGCCTTTTCCGCCAACAATTTCAGCAAGTTGTCGAACCAAATCACCCGCTTTCACTTTAGCCGTTTGATCTTGAGTCACACCAACGGCAATACCGACTTTTTCACCTTGGCCTGTTGCCAAAACAATCACGCCGCTTTTTATCTTTTGCTTATATTGGTCAATCACTGCTCGTAAAGACTTTGCATCTAGATCATCCATTCTGGCCGCCAATACTTGAATGCCCGCCACCGTTTGCATCTGTTCCATTAAATCATTTGAGCTGCCAGAGGCGAGCTTCATTTTCAGCTGCTCAACTTGCTTTTGTAGCTCTTTTTGTTGGCCCAGCAATGAAGTCACTTTTTCAACCAATAGCTCGGGGCGCGATTTCAAAGCATCAGCAACTTGATTCACCAGCTGCTGTGTATGCGCATAATGTCTTAGTGCGCCCTCACCGGTGATTGCTTCAATACGGCGAACACCCGAGGCCACGCCGCCTTCAGACTGAATAGTAAATGAGCCAATATCGCCCGTTGCGCGCACATGCGTGCCGCCACAAAGCTCGACGGAGAAGTCTTCCACGCCCATGCTTAGCACTCGAACTTCACTATCGTATTTCTCACCAAACAGCGCCATCGCACCTTTTGCTACGGCATCGTCAAAACTCATTTCCTCAGTGCAAACGGCTTGGTTTTGCAAAATCTGGTGGTTCACAATGTGCTCAATCTGCGCCAGCTCTTCTGCGCTAAGCGCTTGCGGATGAGAAAAGTCAAAACGAAGATAGTCTGCAGTAACTAACGAGCCTTTTTGCTCCACATGCTCGCCCAGCACCTTTCTTAACGCCGCATGCATTAAATGCGTTGCCGAATGGTTGCGCTCGGTAGCTTGTCTTGCACTGGCATTTACTTGCGCCTGAACCGTGTCACCCACTTCCAGCTGGCCTTCTGTCACCACCACATGATGTAAAAAAGCCGCGCCTTGCTTGGTGGTGTCCTTAACCTCTAACTGAGCGCCACTCGCTGTTAGCAGGCCTTTATCACCCACTTGCCCACCACTTTCAGCGTAAAATGGCGTTTGGTTTAACACCACGTAGCCTGTGTCTCCAGTATGAAGCGCTGAAACGATATCGCCGCCCTTAACCAGAGCCACGACCGTCGCCTGAGCTGCTAATTCGGTGTAGCCTAGAAACTCGGTTGTTTCATCAATTTGAACGGCTTCATGGTAGTTTCCGTCAAACTTACCTGCCTGACGAGCACGCTCGCGCTGAGCTTCCATACACGCGTCAAAACCCGCTTCATCAATACTAAAGCCTTTTTCGCGCGCCAAATCGGCGGTTAAATCCACAGGGAATCCGTAGGTATCATAAAGACGGAAAACGAGCTCGCCAGAAAACTGTTTTACCCCTTCTGATTGCATCGTAGCAATGGCTTCTTCAACGATTTTAAGACCGTTTTCTAGTGTTTTCGCAAACTGTGCTTCTTCGCGTTTCAGCGTCTCTTCAACTTTGGCTTGCTGCTTAACCAAATCAGGATAAGCCTCGCCCATAACATCCACCAATGGCTGCACCATATCGGCAAAGAAAACGTTCGTTTGGCCTAACATGTGGCCGTGACGAATCGCACGGCGAATAATGCGTCGAAGTACATAACCGCGACCATCGTTAGAAGGTTGTACACCGTCGGCAATCAAAAATGCACAAGAACGAATGTGATCCGCAATCACGCGCAAAGATTTCGCTGAACGATCTTCAGCACCCGTAATCTTTTGCGCAGCGGCTATCAGATCTTGGAATAAATCAATATCGTAGTTGCTATTCACGCCCTGCATAACAGCGGCAATGCGCTCCAAGCCCATGCCCGTATCGACCGATGGTTTTGGCAATGGTTTTAATTCGCCATCAGGTTGGCGGTCGTATTGCATAAAGACTAAGTTCCAGATTTCGATGTATCGATCCAAATCATCATCTGGACTGCCTGGAGGACCACCCGCATATTGCTCACCGTGGTCAAAGAAAATTTCCGTACAAGGTCCACACGGCCCGGTATCACCCATCTGCCAAAAATTATCTTCATCCAAACGAGAAAAACGATCTGGACTCACGCCCATCTCTTCAAGCCAAATAGCCTCCGCTTCTTTATCGCTGTGGTGAACGGTAACCCAAAGGCGATCTTCAGGCAGGCCAAGTTCTTTGGTTAAAAACTGCCAAGCAAACTGAATGGCTTCACGCTTGAAATAGTCGCCAAAGCTAAAGTTGCCAAGCATCTCAAAGAAGGTGTGGTGTCTGGCTGTATAGCCGACGTTCTCAAGATCATTATGTTTACCGCCCGCTCGCACACATTTCTGACAGCTTGTGGCACGGTTATAGCCACGAGGCTCAAGCCCAAGAAAGGTGTCTTTAAACTGGTTCATACCTGCATTGGTAAACAATAAGGTCGCGTCACCGTGAGGGATCAAAGAACTGCTGTCGACTTTTTGATGTTGCTGATTCTCGAAATAATCAAGGAAACGCTGGCGGATGTCTTGAGTTTTCATATGCAGAAAATACTGTAAAAACGCCCGATTATATTAAGAAATGTATCTATCTGCGAGTTAAACTTGTTGATTAAGCTCAAAATACCTAGGATAGCCAAAACTGAGGAGAATAATAATGAAAACCGTAGCTCACTTTTTACTATTGCTTGTAATTTCAAGCATTTACTCACCCTTATTTGCCCAAACACCCGAAGAAAAAAAGGCCATGGTTGAAGGCTTGCTTGAAACGCGTCGTGAACGTCTCAACCTTGAAACCGATACCGAAACCGTTGGCGGCTATGAGATGTTTTATCTCGATAATGAGAAAAAAAATAAAGACGCACTGGTGTTAATTCACGGCCTTGGTGGCGATTCCATGCAGTGGACTTCGCTAGCTGAGTATATGAGTGGCTACCGCATTATTATTCCTGATCTGGTTGGCTTTGGGCAAAGTGAAAAACCTACTGATGCGAACGCCAGCTACCAACTTCAAACCCAGGCCGAACGTGTGCTTGAGCTATTAGATGAAATCGGCGTGGATGAATATCATGTTGTGGGCAATTCCATGGGCGGCGCCATTGCGGCGGTGATGGCGGTTTTAGCTCCAGAAAAAGTAAAGACGCTCAGCTTGTTTAATGCCGCTGGTGCGTATCTTTATCAATCGCAGTGGATGATGGACTACGTTAATGGCGAAGGCAACGTCATGCTCACCAACAACCGCGCCGAATTTGATCAAATGATTGATATTGCCTTTTACCGCGAACCAGCGATCACCATGCCGGTGCTGGATTATATGGCCGACCAAGAAATTGCAAACTCAGCCACTAAGGCAAAAATCATTAAAGAGATCAATACGGGCGAATACGCGAATTTAGCGCTGCATTTACCCAAAATCCAAGCCCCCACATTAGTCCTCTGGGGTAAGGAAGATGGCGTCATTCACTATCGCAATGCCGATGTCTTCGAGTGGCTTATTCCCAATGCGCAAAAAGTTATATTTGATGAGGTCGGACATTTGCCCATGTATGAGCGACCCAAGCTCACCTCAGATGCGCTAAAAGCTTTCCTAAAGGCTAATAGCAGCAACTAGGTCAATAGTTCGTTCGAGCGAACACCCACAAACAAGTCGGTTAATTTTGCTGGATATGACTTGCTTCTAACTCTGTGCTGGCGGCTTAATATAAGCGCCAGCCTTGTCCTATTACAAAGAAATATTCGCCCACAATAACCCAAACGCATTGCATGATGCTTTGCGTTGCCTATAATCAAAGCTCGATAAAAACAATAAAACCAATAATTTCAATTCCATGAGGAGGTTACATGAAATTTCTTAAGCCCATTCTTGCTGTGGTCGCCATAGTAGCGGTCATTCTTGCCTTTTATGAGCCAGCGCAGAAAAAATTAGCCGATGTGATGGTTCAAGCCGAGCTGATCCGTGTTGGCATGAAAGCTCACACTCACAATGTGAACGGCAACACGTTTTATTACCTCGATAACGAAAACACCGATGCCGAAGAAACTATGATTTTAATTCATGGCTTTGGTGGTGACACACTCAACTGGGCAAAATTTGCGCCTTACGTTGACGACTATCGCGTCATTATTCCTGACTTAATCGGCTTTGGCCTGAGTGACAAGGCGCAAGATGTTTCCTACACCTTTGAAGCGCAAGGCCAGCGTGTGCTAGACCTTGCTGATGCACTAGGTTTAGAAACATATCATGTTGCTGGCAACTCGATGGGTGGCGCGATCACGATGGCGATGGGCTTAATGGCACCAGAGAAAGTTAAAACCCTTGGCCTATTTGATCCGGCTGGTGTTTTTGAGTTTCAAACTGAGTGGTTCAAAGAAGCCAGCACTGGTGGCGATAACCCACTGGTCACAAAAACAGAAGAAGACTTCTTCCGAACCTACGATATGGCGATGTCTAAAGCGCCGTTTGTTCCGTGGCCAATTCTTAAATTCAAAGCTCGTGACGAAGTGGCGAATAGCGCATTAAAGCAGGAGATCTTCAAAGTTATCTCAACAGACCCTGCTTCAGACATGACGCCTTTATTACCTAAAATCCAGCAACCGACTTTGGTTATTTGGGGCGACGAGGATAAACTACTTCACGTGGGCAATGCTCAAGTGATCAACAAGAATGTGCCAAACAGCGCGATGTTGATCATGGAAGGCTATGGCCACATGCCGATGCTTGAGGCGCCAAAACAATCAGCAAAAGCTTTTGTAGATTTTATTCAATCTCAAAGCAACTAATCGTTGACAAAAAGAATCGAGCCGCTATTATGAGCGGCTCAACTCATCAGCACAGCTGATGCATTCCGGAGGGGTGGCAGAGCGGTTGAATGCACCGGTCTTGAAAACCGGCGTGGGTGAGAGCCCACCGAGAGTTCGAATCTCTCCTCCTCCGCCATTATTTTCTCAAGCTCATCTTTCTTTCAGATAACTTTTTAAGCTAATAATCTACTGTAAGCACAACGGCTAATGATGTCGTATGGGGTTTTTCGCCTGAAATAACGCAACGCAGCCAACCACATGAATACGCACTTGCTCAAATAGACTGTTTAATACTTGGTCCAGCGCTTCCAGAGTGTCTTGCTCATTACTAAAGATCCCTTTTCGGTTGTAAAGCGCCATAAGCTTTTTTGCAGCCCAGTTTGCTCGAACACCCTGACCAAGTACCGTACTGCCAAACAACATACCCTCATCGCTTAAACAGGCTGAGATATGACCTAGCGCTTGCGCTTTATCCAGCAAGTCTCCGGGCAGACAATGTAATAGATAATTGATACTGACCGAATCAAAAGCTGGCTCAGGCAAATCCAACGGCTGGTAAACATCGCGCTGATAGCAGACAGGCCCGCGCTCTTTAGCACGTTTGCTCGCCGCATCAAGGCTCGAGCGATTCAGATCCACTAACGCTAAATACTTAACCGCGTTAGGTAGCGCATGCTCGAGGTAATAGCCCGTGCCAACGCCAATATCAACATGTCTTGGGCCTGCGCAGCTGGCAAATTGAGCAGCTATTTGCGCCGTAGGACATTGCCATATCCAGTGATTCGTTAAACCCAGCACCCAAACGTCATAAAACGCCAAGCTCAGCGGTGAATAGACCGCTTGACCTGCCTGCGTGTTGAGCTGATCATCTGAGGCCTCATTCGGTCGCAGGCTATTCTTTTTTTCCAAGCCATCGTGTTTATTCGAGTTCGTCATGATGTAGCGTCCTGATCGTAGTTTGCTGGTTTTGCCTGAGCGGGTCTTTCTTGCTTTGCGAACGCGCAAAACTCATCCAGCAAAGCTTGTATCGCGTAATCATCCTTGCAGGCCGCAGGGTCTTTACTCAGCTGAAGCCACTGTTCATCCTGCGCGGCCAGCTGCTCGGGGTAGTCATCAAAGTTGTCATCAAACAGCGGTTCAAGCCCAAACAATCGTTCAATTTTTTCTATGTCGTCAGCAAACTGCTTGGCATAAGCCTTGGCTTCGGCTCGAGTCATCGGCAACCGCCCGGCATAGTTTGTTTCCATGAAACGCTGAAACTTATTGATCGGCCTCGGCGCATCAAACCATCGAAGAAAGGCTTGATATGCAGGTAGAGCAATCGTGCTAAGGCTCGGGTTAACTTGCTGCTCGTTTACCGCTTGAAGTGGCCGCTCTGTTAAGCCCAGCACCTGCGCTGAGAAATGAAGGTGCATCTGATGCTTGTTTTGATCATAGCTGTAGATACGCATTGCATTTTTCCCAAAAACCCTCGCCCACATCATGACTAAAAGCAAATAGTTAAACCGAGGCGAATGCGCCCATTTAGTTGGCAGAATCTCTGGAAGAATCACACCATTTTTGAGCGCCGTGGAATAAAAGCTTAATGCAAAACGATCTGGACGACGCAGGTAGCAAACCACTGTGATTTGATCAAAATAAGGATCAAGCTCCTTTTTGATCGACATCAGCTCTTGAGGTGAGGTGAGCATCCACGCGAGAAACTCCGAGGAAATCACATAACGACAAGTCTCAGGCAAGGCGGCCATTTCCTCTCGCCAACGCTTGATGAACTGCGCTCTCCAGCGCTGATCTTGCGCTTGAGTTGCAGGGAAAAACTTATCAAGCCAAGCTTGTTTACGTGATCGATCCA
>JBPEWS010000001.1:0-1540 GCA_052032465.1 Pseudomonadales bacterium | reverse complement strand
ATCAGCCAGAAGAGTTTAAAGATAACTGTGGTTTTGGTTTGGTTGCCCAGATTGAAGGTAAACCAAGTCATAAGTTGTTGCAAACGGCAATTACGTCATTGACCTGCATGACCCACCGCGGCGGTATTAATGCCGATGGTAAAACAGGTGATGGTTGTGGTTTATTGCTTAAGAAGCCGGACGCGTTTTTCCGCGAAGAGGCGCAGCAATTATTTAACACGGATTTACCCGCTACCTATGCTGTAGGTATGGCTTTTTTAAGCCTAGATGAATCAGAGTCTAAGCAGTCTCGTCAGGCTATGAATGAAGCGCTTGAGGCATCAGGTCTGCAAGCTATTGGTTGGCGAACTGTTCCTACGGATAACAGTATTTTGGGTGAGATTGCACTTGCCTCATTACCTCAGTTTGAGCAGGTGTTTGTCGGCTGTGGCGACCTTCCTGCTGAGCAAGCTAACCTGAAATTATTCTATGCACGTCGTCAGGCTGAAAAGCAGCTTGCTGAAAAAGGCGTAGAGTTCGCACTGACCAGCCTGGCCACCGAAGTTACGATCTATAAAGGCTTAATGATGCCTTCAGACATTGGTAACTTCTTCAAAGACTTGTCGGATGAGCGTTTTGAGACATCCATTGCGGTTTATCACCAGCGTTTCTCGACCAATACATTACCGAAGTGGCCATTAGCTCAGCCATTTAGATACCTTGCGCACAACGGTGAGATCAATACGATTGAAGGTAACCGTAATTGGGCACAGGCACGTACCAAGAAGTTTGAAAACGAAAAATTGAGCCATATTGAAGAAATTGCGCCGATTGTTAACCGTACCGGCTCAGATTCATCTTCGATGGACAATATGCTTGAGCTACTGTTGATGGGCGGCATGGGTTTATTCCGCGCAGCGCGCATGATGATTCCACCTGCCTGGCAAAATGTTGAAAACATGGACCCAGACCTTCGTGCTTTCTATGAATACAACTCAATGCATATGGAGCCTTGGGATGGCCCGGCAGGCCTAGTTTTAACAGACGGCCGTTATGCCGTTTGTATGCTTGACCGAAATGGTTTGCGCCCTTCTCGTTTTGTTATCACAAAAGATGGGTTTATTAATACAGCATCTGAAATTGGTACCTACCCTTATGCGCCATCTGATGTTGTTCGCAAAGGTCGAGTTGGACCGGGGCAAATTTTGGCGATTGATACTCAAGAAGGTAAGATTCTTGAAAACGATGACATTAATGCTCTACTCAAAGGCGGCCAGCCTTATCGTGAGTGGCTTCGCGACCACGCGATCCGTATTGAGTCATTAGCCTCAGATGAGCAAGAATATCAGGATATTGAGGTTAGTACCGACCGCCTGTTATTCGAGCAAAAGCTTTATAACGTCAGCTTTGAAGAGCGCGAGCAAGTCTTGCGTGCCATGGCTGAAAAGGGTCAAGAGCCTGTTAGCTCAATGGGTGATGATACGCCAATGGCGGTATTATCAGAACGTGAGCGCTCAATTTATGATTATTTCCGTCAAAAATTCGCACAGGTAACCAACCC